>JAJDBI010000167.1 GCA_029261435.1 Nitrospinaceae bacterium | reverse complement strand
TAATTCCGATGATTCCAACCTGTCGAGATAAAAGTAACCGAAACTGGCAACATGAAGAGTGTCCAAACCCTGAAACACGACCTTGTAAAGATTTGAATCCATGGTCTTAACCTGAAAAAATAAAGATTAATAATAAATATCCTAATTACACTTTGGGGGTGGTGTTACTCAGGGGGTAAACCCCGCTGGCCTCTTTCGCTCCTCCCTCCGTGCAGTGGCGCGTCGTCGTCGCTCAATCGGCCAGCTAACAGTTAAATTTTCTAGATATATAAAATTCATAAAACAGGCCCACCAAGAGGAATTGTGAAATTCCCCTCTCCACCTCCTACCCTCATTTGGGTGAAGGCAGGCGGCTCCGAGGGGAATTTATCCAAGAACTCCACAAAACATATGCAGAAAACAAAAGGACATATACGCATTGTCAGACCAATTTGAGAAATTAAATCTTTGCGTCTTAGTATCGATATGGTGTGCAATTGCTTCATCAAGATAAACCAAACGTTACTATTTGTCAATAAAAATAGGTGTGATATGAATACTATATCGGAAGTGATTGAAAAGATTAAGAAGATGAAGGGGATTAAAACAAAGGAAAAGGTGTATGAATTACTCGGTACAACGCGGAATTCTATTTTCAATAGGCAAAGACGGAACAAATTCCCCTACCAAGAAATAGTCACGTATTGTTTGCGTGAGAATATAGACATAAACGAAATCCTGACGAACCAATCCTCAGCGGCACAACCAAAAATAAGGCCAATAAGAAGCGGCACAATCCCTACTGAGCAAGAACAATCTATTGACCAAGGAGGGTATGTTTTTGTTCCCAAATATGATGTCCAGGTTTCGGCGGGACAAGGTTCATTAATCCATAGCGAACAAATAGTAAGTCATTTAGCTTTTCAAGAAAACTGGATAAGGCAAGAATTAGGGATTGACCCCGATCACATCGTACTGATTCAAGCAGTCGGTGATTCCATGAATCCAACTTTTAATGCGGGCGCATTGCTTCTTGTGAACACAAAAGTAAACCAAATAAAAAATGATTCAATTTATGTGATCAATAGAGACGATGAACTGATAGTAAAACGAATTCAAGATTTATGGAATGGGCAGATAAAAATCAAAAGTGATAACCCTAAGTATGAACCACTCATAATCCAAAAAACAGATGTACTAAAAATAGTCGGCGAGGTTGTTTGGGTCGGACAGAAAAATTAGCTTAAGAAAACAAAAAAGCCTCTATTTTCAACTTATTCATAAAGTGAGGGAAGGTCATGCGGGGAAAAGCTTTTCTCCAAGTCTCAACCAATCAAAAAATTGATAGGCCATTTTCTACACCCCATCTTTTTGTTTTAAAGGTAAAGTGTTGCATTGACCAGTTGAAGTTGCAACCCATAGCGGACATTTAGAAAATTTTATCCGAAAATATCTCTCAGCTTTTTACCTCAAATGTTTCACCTTTCCCTGACCTCAAACAGATTAAACCCTTTCTCATAGAAGTGGTACAAGTATTGGGGCAGGCCAAAGAACAATATTCTACTCTTACCACATTTGTCAGGGTCATTAAAATTAGGGTGTATAGTAATGGAACTCAGGTTCCTTGCAGGACAGTTCTCTGAAGTAACGTTTTTCAGTCTCGCACCCTTACATTCTTGGAGATAAAATTGAAGGCCACACTTTCGCCCCTGTTTGCTCTTTTGTTCTCTACAGCGTTTCTTCTCATGGGCTATGGATTACAAGGTATCCTTACCCCAATAAGAGCAAACATGGAAGGTTTTTCAGCAATGGCCATTGGTGTTTTAGGCTCCGCTTATTTTGCTGGATCTATAATGGGATGCTTGATTTGCCCACATGCCGTGAAGCGAGTTGGGCACATAAGGTCATTCACTGTGCTTGCTGCTACTGCTTCTGCAACGATACTTATCCAATCTCTTTTCATGAGTTTTATTATTTGGGGAATCCTGCGGATATTGATGGGGTTTTGTTTGACCGGTCTTACCATGGTAATCGAAAGTTGGCTTAATGATAAAACCAACAACGAAACGCGTGGACAGGTTTTATCTATCTACACTACGATTAATTTAACTGTCTTTACTTTGGGTCAATTGATGATGAACGGGGCGTCCCCATCAGGAACAACTCTTTTTATAATCGTGTCGATACTTCTGTCAATTTCCATTCTTCCCATAGCTTTGACAGAATCAATGGCACCTCCTCCCATTTTATTAGTTAAACTTCGGCTTCGGTGGTTGTTTAATACGTCTACCATGGGGTGTGCAGGTTGTTTTTGTGCGGGGCTGGTCAACGGAGCTTTTTTGACCCTCGGACCGGTTTTTGCCCATGAAAGTAATATGTCTATAAAGTCGATAGCCATTTTCATGAGTGTAGCTGTGTTAGGAGGTGCAATTTCTCAATGGCCTGTCGGAAAGATTTCTGACACGATAGATCGACGCAAAGTAATTGGTTTTTGTTGTTTTCTTGCAGGGAGTATGGGACTTGGTTTGGCTATGGTCCATGGGCATTCTGCTACTAGTTTGTGGGTTTTTATTTTTATGTTTGGAGTATTCACATTCCCTCTTTATTCATTAAGTGTTGCCCATGCAAATGACGCAGTGAGCCGAGAAGATTTTTTGGAGGTGAGCAGCGGACTGTTATTAGTTTTTGCGGTAGGTGCCATAATTGGACCTCTCTTAGCCTCCAAGCTCATTCAGCACTTTGGACAATCTACTCTTTTTGTATTCATAGCCTTCATACATGGTTTAACAGGGGTATTTTCCTTTTATCGAATTACCCAACGGGAGCGAGTTCCTATCGAAGAGCGGGAAGATTTTATTCCTATCCCACAGACTTCCCCAGAAGTGAGTTTTCTGGACCCACGTTCTGAAGAGCAACTCTAGGGATCTTATATCCAATGCGTAGAGAGCTGAGGTTGGCTTTTGCTCAAAGAGACAGAGGTTTGGGCTTGGCAAAATATTTTATATTTGACCTCATTTTTATATTGCAAAAGCAGCGATTTATGTGATTAATAGATCAGTCCTACTACGTATTTCTTTATATAAAGGAATCTTGAAATGCTAACAGTCTTCACAGTTTCTATAGTTTTATTTCGTAAAACCAAAAACCATAGATCTTGCCTTCCTCTTGCAGACTGCCCCGAAAATATTTCTGAGTCCACGATTGATAAAATGGAGCAGTCATATTTTGCCACAGGTTATATGTAATCCCCTCTATATTGTCCGTTAGTTGAGTGCTGTCTGTTATTGTTTTTCAACGGGTTTTTGTGCATTTCAACTGATGGTCCGTTTTAATCCCAGAAATAAAAATCAGTATTTCATTAATAGATAACTTGCTCTAGCCATAGTTGTGCTTGGCTTGATTGGAGTGATCTGCGCACGCATCTTTTTGAAAGAAAGGATGAGGGATTCCGCCTAAATGGTCACCTTGGGCCGGAAAACATTACTGTGTGGAAAACATTAACTATCTTATAAAAATATCATTTGAAGAAAGGTACTAAATTATGAAGAAATTCTTTTCTGTATTTTTATCTGTTGCATTCTTATCTGTTCTGTTTGTTGGGCCTGCTTTTTCAGAATCACCTGTGATGGATGATAGTGAACCCGTTATCTCTGAGGATGAACTGAAGGAGGATGAATCTGTTTTTCATTTACTCCTTAGCCCGGATGAAGCGGAAGCCGCACCTCTTGAAAAAGAATCTGGAGACCTCGGCGAAGATGATTTGAGTAAAGACGATGGCCTCCCTTTCCATGAGCCTGATACAGAAGACGATAAGGTTCAAGAGGAAGAAGACGAGAAAGAAAAGGAAATTTTGTAATTCCGTTTAATTCCAGGCCGGTTGGAGGGGGATCAGCCTGGAATTTCATAATAAAAGTTTCGTTTTGCAAGGAAAAATAATAAATGAAAGATGACAAGATAAGATATCTCAAGGGAAACAAAGAACTTCTTAGGTTGGCCGATGAGGATTATGAAGATATGTTGTTTTTTCAATCTGCGGTAGGTTTCTCCAAGCCAAAAAAGTTTAAAAATGGATATGGTAAAAGCAAGTTTGAAGGTAAGGCAGACCGTTTTAATCGCCCAAGTTTTTCTGCGATAAAAAAATGGTCTAATGAAAATTAGTAATTTGAAAAGTATTAGATTCCCCAGGGCTGGTGTTATAGAGACCAAAAAAGTCGAAACTGTAGTTTTTAATAGATCTCAGTGTTTTTTTAGATAAAGTGATCCGCTTTGGATGTCTTATAGCATCAGCCCAACTCTGCAAATTGTGAGATGCCTCCATGTCCTTCAACACGTCTATGATGAGGTCTGGAGTCGAGTTTGATATATATGTCGGAGGCAATAGCCGAGGCATGCTGTTCCAAATTAATCTGACGGTTGGCTTCGCTTACTTTTCCCCGAAGTTCGGCTCAATCCGGTGCACCCAGATTGACAACAGCTGTTTCGGCAGCCTCTTCGTGATCCTCCATGATGTCCTCCTCAATGCTTAGGATATCAGAAACACTAAGCGTAAAATAAGTGCCTTCCTCAATACCCTGCGTTAATTGGGGAAAGGATTGCAGTACGGATTAATGGAATAAATACGCCTAGTTTAAAGGCTAAGTTCAAAAAAACATCGCCCTCTAAAGTTAAATGAAAAATACAAGCAGGGAAACTCTCAGCTCATTTGATCTTGCACCGGGAAGAAAATTAGCAGGAAAATTTGAAGTCATTTCCAAGCTTGGGGATGG
>JAJDBI010000166.1 GCA_029261435.1 Nitrospinaceae bacterium | reverse complement strand
GTGACCTTTCTATGATAATTAGTATAAAAAACACCTTAAATCTCCAAGTATCAGCGTTTTTATGAATTTACCGCTTGCATTGTAGGGCTGAATTATGGAATGATCAACCATCCCATACAAGAGATTGAGGGAAATCCAAGTCAAGGCGGTATTTGTTTTTGTCCCAGTTAGATGATCTGCGCCAGCAGATTGATAAAATTGACGACCAGCTGGCAAAGCTGATCAGTCGCCGTGCTCGTTTGGCCCAGGGAATTGGCGAAGAGAAGTCCCGACAGGGGAAGATGACGCATTTTCATGTTCCTCAGCGTGAGCGGGCGATCCTTGACCGATTGAAGGAACAAAATAAGGGCCCTTTTCCCGACTCTTCCATAGAATCCATATTTCGTGAGCTGTTTTCTGCCACATTAGCTTTGGAAAAGCCTTTGAAGATTGCTTTTCTTGGGCCGGAAACTACCTTCAGCCATCAGGCGGCAGTGCGACATTTTGGTCATTCCTGCACTTTCAATCCTTGCGGAAATATTGAAACCGTTTTTTCTGAAGTCGAGATGGGCAACTCCGACTACGGAGTGGTGCCGGTAGAAAACTCCATAGAAGGAGTGATCAACCTGACCCTGGACTGCTTTGTCGATTCTCCCCTTTATATTTGTAGTGAAACCCGACTTCCTATTGGACTTTTTCTTTTGTCCAAAACCATCGACCGGAAAAAGATCCAAAAAATCTATTCGCATCCACAACCTTTTGCGCAGTGCAGAAACTGGCTGAACAGCAACCTGCCGGGCGTTGAGCAGATTCCTGCATCCAGCACTGCCCAGGCGGCTGAATTGGCCAAACAAAATAAAAATACTGCCGCCATCGCCGGGCAAATGGCCGCGGAGGTTTATGGATTAAAAATTATCGACAAAAATATTCAGGATCGGGCCGAAAATCACACCCGATTTCTGGTCGTCTCCAAGGATAAGGCTAAAAAAGCCAAGAAGAATAAAACATCTCTCATGTTTTCCATCGCCGACGAGTCCGGGTCGTTACTCAAAACCCTTCAGCTCTTTGCCAAAAACAAAATCAATTTATCAAAAATTCAATCGCGGCCCTTGCGCAACCGACCTTGGGAATATTTATTCTATGTAGATTTTATCGGACACGTTGAAGACAAAACAGTCCAGCACGTTTTAAAGGTATTAGGCAAGCAAACTCTATTTTTGCGGGTGCTCGGCTCATACCCTGAACAGGGGCAACCATGAAGCTGTTCAGGAAAATGACAGTAATTGGCGTTGGTCTGCTTGGGGCTTCTTTGGCTAAAGCCTGCAAAGAGCGAGGCCTTGTTAACGAGATAATCGGCTACGGAAGAAACCGTGAGAACCTGGAGAATGCTAAAGAATTAAACATCATCGACCACTGCCCGTCTGACTTGAATGAAGCCGTCAGAGATGCAGACCTGATCGTGTTATGCACACCGGTCTCAACCATTGTTCCTTTAATTCAAAATCTGATTTCGGAAGTTAAGCCTGGCACTCTGATCACCGATGTCGGGTCGGTGAAAGACCCTGTTGTCAATGGAGCAGACATGTTGATTCCAAAGGACATATTTTTTGTGGGGTCACATCCCATCGCCGGAGGTGAGAATTCCGGACTCGAAGCTTCTACCGCGAATTTATATCAGGACGCAAAATGTATTGTGACCCCGACAGAAAAAACTGACAAAACGGCTTTGGAAAGAATCAGCGCACTCTGGCAAGCAGTAGGCATGAAGGTTATCAGCTTAACAACAGACGAACACGATTTTATTTTTGGAGCAGTGAGTCATTTACCTCACATCGTGGCTTACGCTTTGATGAATACGCTCGGGGCATTGAAAACCCCGGACAACCGCGATGTCACGGCTTTTTCCGGCGCTGGCCTGAAAGACATTACCCGAATCGCTTCCAGCGATCCAGTTATGTGGAGAGATATTTGCCTTTCTAATCGCAATCATTCGCTGGACTTGATCGACCGGTTCCAGAACAAGCTGGAAGAAATTCGCAGCACCATCGAAAAAGGGGACGGACAGGAATTGAAAAAAGAATTTATAGCTGCGAACAAATACCGACTCAACGTGGTTTAGCAGAAATGATTATCGCAATAGACGGCCCTGCGGGCAGCGGTAAAAGCACGGTCGCAAAATTGGTTGCCGAGCAGTTGAACTACAGGTATATCGACACCGGCGCCATGTATCGGGCAGTGGCTTGGACCGCCCAGCAAAAAGGCATGAGCCTTACCGATGAGTCGGCCATGGCGAAGATTGCCGAGAGCCTGGACATTGAGTTTGTTCCCGGTGCTGAAGGACAAGCTGTTCTGGTAGATGGTGAAAACGCCACAACTCTTTTGAAAAACGAAACGGTTGGACGAGGAGCCGCTACAGTTGCCGCACAAAAATTTGTTCGCGAGGTTTTAGTCGCACGACAACGTCAAATTGGCGAAGCCAATGATGTCGTCATGGATGGGCGTGACATTGGAACGGTCGTGTTCCCCCGGGCGGACAAAAAATTTTTTTTCATTGCCGACGCAGAGGAGCGCGGAAGGCGGCGATATGAAGAACTGAAGTCCAAGAACCCTGATTTAGATTTGAAAACCATTATCGAGGAAATTCGGCAACGAGACCATGAGGACCGAAATCGAAAGATTTCCCCACTTATCAAAGCTGACGACGCCCTGGAAGTCGATACCACTCGATTAAGCATTGAAGAAGTTACCGATCATGTATTTAAAAATATAAATAACCTTTAAACATCCCAAGAGAAAGTGAGACACAGCAGGTCATGAAAATATCCAAAGAATTGCTCGCGCAAATGGAAGAAGATGACAAGGCGGAACTGGAGGAGTTAACTCCAGCCGAAACTGCCGCCTACGAAGAAATGGAAGGCTATTTCAACGATAGTCTCGGTAGATTTAAAGCTTCACAGATCATTATAGGAAAAGTCA
>JAJDBI010000165.1 GCA_029261435.1 Nitrospinaceae bacterium | reverse complement strand
AGCAAGAACATCCAACCCTCCCTGCGATGTCTCCTGGACTACTTCTCCTCGTGCTTCCAGAGCATCCTCAGTAAAAGCCGGAATAACCCGTCCGCCAATCAGAGAAATCATAGCGACAATAATTATCACAGCAACATATAGTGATGTTCGGTCTTTAGTTGTAAGGAAGAACATGTCACAGGCAAATAAAGTAGTCAGTAACGCCAGAAATACGAAATTGCGTTTATCCCATGTTTTAAAAAGAGGAATAGACAGGCTGAATGCCAGCGTAAGAATAAATGCTCCTTCAAAAAGCAAAACGACCACTTCTGGAAAACCAAGATCAAAGTTCATAACTATGCGCCCGGCCAGCCAGAGTAGGCCCAGCCCCAGCAAATGTAATCCCCGCACAGGTGTACTATCTGTCCAATTTGCTACAGCCGTAAGCAAAAATCCCGCAACAATTGCCAAGGTATAACCATAGAGCATCTCATGTGCATGCCAGGATACAGGATCAACCATGAATAAAGGTGGCGTGACTAACCCGGCATAAAATCCACCCCATATCAGCAAACTAATAATGCTATATAGCGCGCCCAAAAGGAAGAAAGGGCGAAACCCGTATCCCAGAACTGGATGGGCAAGTACACCTCTAGATGGTTCTGGCATATGACCTCACATTTCAAACTGATTCTCTTGGTTCATAAATTGGATCATTATCTTTTATGGGTCGGAAACATCCCCTAATCTCCTTCAAGTGCATATTACGTATGCTACACATTCCCCTGTACTTTGACAATCCTTCAGTCCAGTTCTAAACTAACGTTATGGACTACCTAAAAAAAAATAGAACAACAATCGCTGAGGGAGAAAACATCCGTATCAGGGGTTTGGTTCAGGGTGTTGGGTTTCGTCCTGCAGTTTGGAGGTTTGCAAAAAACTGCGGTTTAACTGGCGAGGTGTTGAATGACGGTGAGGGTGTTTTGATCCGAGCCTGGGGACAACATGATGAATTGGATCGATTCGTAAAGCTGATAAGTCGTGAATCCCCTGCACTGGCACGCATAGATAGCATCGAGCGTGATTCGATTCATGAGCCCTCCCTTCTTGATGATTTTAAAATTGCCGAAAGCAATGAACAATCTGTGCAAACGGGGATCACCCCGGATGCGGCAACGTGCTTTGATTGCCTTGAGGAATCTTTAAATCCTTCAAGTCGGCGTTATCGCTATCCATTCACCAACTGCAGTCATTGCGGACCGCGATTTTCCATAGTGTCAGCCCTTCCCTATGACCGTGCCCACACCAGTATGTCTAAGTTCACGATGTGCGATGTCTGCAAAGCCGAATATTCTAGTCCAATAGATCGACGTTTTCACGCGCAACCCATCGCCTGCCCTGCCTGCGGCCCCAAAGTTTGGCTCGAACGATCTGATGGACGCGCATTGGAAGCTGTCACCCAACGAGATGCAATAAATGACGCTTACAATTTATTACAACAAGGTAAAATTCTCGCCATAAAAGGTATCGGCGGATTTCATCTGGCTTGCGATGCCACAAATAGAGATGCAGTGGAAAAACTTCGTCAGCGCAAACAACGCTATGGGAAACCCTTGGCTCTCATGGCCCGGAATATTGATATTATTGAAAGATACTGTTCGGTTAATGAACTTGAAAAATCTTTATTGGAAAGTTCTGCCGCACCCATTGTTCTTCTTTCAGCAAATGGTAAACATCACCTGCCCGATACCGTAGCACCGAGTATGAACACATACGGATTCATGCTTCCCTGCACTCCCCTTCACCATTTAATTTTAGAGTATATGGACCGCCCCGTTATCTTCACGTCCGGAAATCTGTCCGAAGAACCCCCGTGCGTGAACAATCATGAAGCACAAGACCGCCTGAAAGGCATTGCAGATTATTTTATGTTACATGATCGAGATATTGTCAATCGTGTGGACGACTCTGTAATTAGAGTCATGAATGGTAATGCTCATTTACTCCGCCGGGGACGTGGTTATTCACCCGACACCTTCTCCCTGCCACCAGGCTTTGAAAAGGCACCGCCCCTGCTGGCCTTGGGTGGACAACTTAAAAACACCTTTTGTCTGATTAAAAGCGGACAGGCTTTTCTTTCCCAGCACATTGGAGATTTGGAAAATCCTCTCGCCTTCGAGGACTACCGAAAAAACATTGATCTCTATAAAGAATTTTTCCAGCACACTCCTCAAGCAGTGGTCGTCGACTGCCACCCGGAATACCTGCCAACAAAGTTCGGCTATGAATTCTCAGATAATATAAACGAAGTACAACATCATCACGCACATATAGCATCATGTATGGCTGAAAGTAATATGCCATTAAGTTGCCAGCCTATATTGGGGGTGGCTCTTGACGGCTCGGGTTATGGTGAAGATGAATCTCTATGGGGTGGAGAATTTCTTCTTGCCGACTATTCGAGTTTTAAAAGACTGGGAAGTTTTAAACCCATCCCATTACTCGGGGGCAGTCAGGCAATGCGTGAACCTTGGAGAAATACCCTGGCGCATATTTTATCAGGAATCGGCTGGGAAAAATTTATCTCTCTCTATCGAGACTTGGAACTGACCGAGTTTTTAAAAGCCAAACCTATTAATACCTTTCAGGCTATGATTGAGAGGAAGATTCAATGTCCAACAACCAGCTCTGCAGGACGATTGTTCGATGCTGTTGCGGCAGCGATTGGCGTTTGTCGCGAACAAGCCGTCTATGAAGGGCAAGCGGCTATGGAGTTGGAAGCTCTGACCGATGAAACGTTTATTTCCCGGAATAATGACTCCGGTTACCCGTTCATCATTACCGACTCATGCAATAATAACCTTCCCATTTTAATTGATCCTCAAAAAATGTGGGAAGCACTTTTTGAGGATTTAAAAAATGTCGTTTCGAAGGCGACGATCTCTGCCAGGTTCCACATTGGTCTGGCTTGTGCCGTGGCGGATATGATCCAATTAATTAACCAGGAAAACCTTTCTTTCAGCACGGTGGCCCTTTCAGGAGGAGTTTTTCAAAACAAAGTTCTGCTGGAGCAGGTAACAAAGCGATTACAAAAAGAAGGTTATACTGTCTTGACCCACGCCAGGGTTCCTGCTAACGATGGAGGGATTTCACTTGGGCAAGCAATGGTCGCGGCTGCAAGACTACGAATTGAGGACTAAATGATATGTGTTTGGGAATTCCCGGAAAAATAGTAGAGATTACCAACGCTGAAAACAAGCTTGCTCTGGTAGATGTGGCAGGTGTGAAGCGGGAAGTCAATATCGTCTGCATTGTGGATGATGAGCATCCTCCCGAAAGTTGTCTTGGTGACTGGGTGTTGATCCATGTCGGGTTTGCCATGACCCGTATTAATGAAGAAGAAGCTGCAAGAACCCTTGAATTGCTCCATGAGCTTGGAGAATTACAGGAAGAGTTTCAGGCTATGAAAAATTCAGAAAAGGAAAACCCATGAAGTACGTCGATGAGTTTCGTGACCCCGAGCAAGCCCGAAAATGGTTGGAAAAAATTTCTGCTTTAGCAAAACAAGTCCAGGCCGGCAAAGATCGTCCCTTGCATATCATGGAAGTATGTGGTGGACATACGCATACTATTTTTCGCTACGGCATTAAACAAATGTTACCACCAGAAATCGAACTGGTTCATGGGCCGGGATGCCCTGTTTGCGTTTTGCCCATGGGGCGGGTAGATGATTGCCTGGCACTGGCTGAGCACCCTGAAGTTATCTTAACCACATTTGGTGATGCCATGCGAGTTCCCGGCTCACTAAAAAGCCTCCTTCAGGCAAAAGCCGAAGGGGCAGATGTGCGGATGGTCTACTCTCCCACAGACGCTTTAAGTATTGCCCGCAAGCACCCTGACAAAGAAGTGGTTTTTTTTGCATTGGGGTTTGAAACCACTATGCCGAGTACAGCATTAACAGTCTTGCAGGCTGAAGAAGAAGGAATCAAAAATTTCTCGCTATTTTGCAATCACATCACAATCATTCCAACCATTAAGGCCATACTTGATTCGCCAGACCTGCAGTTGGATGGATTTCTGGGGCCGGGACATGTGAGCATGATCATTGGTCAACATCCTTACTTATTTATCGCTGACGAGCACAAGAAACCTCTGGTCATAGCAGGATTTGAACCGCTGGATATTCTACAATCTATTTGGATGATCTTGAATCAGTTGAAAGAACAACGTCATGAAATAGAGAATCAATATGGAAGAGTGGTTCAAGTTGAAGGAAACCACAATGCCCTGGAAGCTATTGAAAAGGTTTTCGAGTTGAGAGAGTTTTTTGAGTGGCGGGGTTTGGGATCGATTGAGCGGTCAGGAGTACGTGTTCGTGAAGGGTACGCCCTCTATGATGCGGAACGAAAATTTTCAATCCCAAACCTAAAAATTGCCGACCCAAAATCATGTCAATGTGGGGAGGTACTTAGAGGAACTCTTAAGCCAAAAGACTGCAAAGTTTTTGGAACCACCTGCACACCGGAAACACCATTAGGCGCTTTGATGGTTTCTACAGAAGGAGCCTGTGCGGCTTATTATTCTTATGGAAGGATGGATTCTTTTGAATCCAAAAGAGAAACAACAACCTGACGGAAATGTTTACCGCATGAACTCTCGCAATGCAAAATCGTTCGTCCCACCTGTTACGGGGAAATCACAAACAATATCCCTTGCCCATGGTAGCGGTGGTAAGGCCATGCGTGACCTTATCGAAGACGTGATCGTAAAGAGTTTCGATAACCCGGCTTTAAATATGCTTGACGACCAGGCCCGTTTTGATCTCAAAGAGCTAACTTCTCTTGGCGACCGCCTGGCTTTCACAACAGATTCATATGTGGTTGATCCTTTATTTTTTCCAGGCGGTGACATTGGAACCCTGGCTGTCAATGGGACAGTAAACGATTTGGCAGTGGGCGGTGCGGAGCCTCTTTATTTAAGTTGTGGTTTTATTCTTGAAGAAGGACTGACAGTGGAAACGCTGCGCCTGATAACAGGGTCCATGAAAAAGGAAGCTGACAAATCACACGTGTCCATTGTGACCGGTGATACGAAAGTGGTGCATCGAGGTGCCGCCGACAAACTATTTATCAATACATCTGGAATAGGTGTCATTCCAAGGGGAGTAAATATAGCGGCCACTCGGGCAGAACCCGGCGACATGGTTTTGATCAATGGGTTTATTGGTGACCACGGTGCAGCCATCCTGGAGGCAAGAGGCGATCTTTCTCTGAAGTCATCGATCGAAAGCGATTGCCAGCCTTTAAGCAAAATGGTTCAAGCCATGTTGGATGTCTGTCCTGATATCCATTGCCTGCGCGATGCTACCCGAGGAGGAATAGCGACCGTCCTAAACGAATTCGCTCTATGCTCCAATGTATGTATCAGGCTGGATGAAAAAGAGATTCCGCTGCGAGATGAAGTGAGAGGCCTGTGTGAGATTCTCGGGCTTGATCCTCTTTATCTGGCAAATGAAGGAAAACTACTGGCAATTGTTCCCCGTGAAAGTGTTGAGCGCGTTTTGGAAGCCATGCGACTTCTACCTGAAGGGCAATATTCGGCAGTTATTGGAGAAGTGGTTGAGGTTCCTGAAAAAAGAGTTCTATTGAAAACAAGTTTCGGGGGAGAGCGGATTGTGGATATGATGGTTGGTGACCAACTACCAAGAATCTGCTAGGTAGCTTGGCAATACAATCACTCCGTAACCATACTTTCCAAGGAAGGATTGCAGGTGTTCATTAGATTGGTGGCACTGTTTTCCTGGTTTAATTATTATGTTTGAGATGAGTGTCACCAGCGGCCTTCTCGTTCAATATTATTCGAGAGCAGAGCCCCTGATTATTTAGTATTCTGATTTATACAGAGTACTTCTTTTTTTATAAGCCTGATCTGAATTTAAAGTTTTAAGGCCAGATTGATCTGCTTTAAAAGATCCATAAAGTTTACAGGCTTTTCAATGCAGGCATAGGCCCCTTTGTTTAAATAATCACCCACCTGATTGACCTCAATAATTGCCGAGACCATTATAATAATAGTATCCGGTAGTTTTGTTTTCAAGCAGGTCAATAATTCCAGCCCGCCATGGGGCATCCTCACATCCAATAAAATACAATCTGGCTTATGCTCTTCAGCTTGAATCAATGCTTTTTTGCCATCCGATGCAGTTTGAACTGAAAACCCCTGTTTAGACAAGAACCTTGAAAATAACTCACAAACCTTAATTTCATCATCAACCAACAGTATCGTTGCTTTATCTATAGACATTTAATCCTTAACCTAAAAACTTACATTATCTTTCTGCATAACATACCAAGTATAAGCACTTTTTCAAATAAATAAAGGACCATTCGAAAATCCTGAATAAAAACTGACAAAACAATGGTATAGGAAGTATAAGATGACCTTTTTGGCAGAAATAAATATATTTTTTGGACTTTTAAAAGGAATAGTTATCAAAATATTTTAAAGGAAAACTTGGAGGGTAGCCTGAGAAATAAAAAAACAGAAGTTTAAAAACAAGTTAAAAAACACATCTTAGACATACTCGCTTAAATCAAAAGCCTCTCAGCCCTTCTATTAATCAGTCTGTTTACCACGATATATTTTAGAGTTTAAAAAAAGAGATGTTATAATAAGATAATAAAAAAACAGACTAACCCCAACAGCTGAGCGCTAAAGAAAGGGCAAAATGAAAAAAAGAATGGGATTAATTTTAATGGTTTTTGCAATTTCTTTTCTAACTTCTTGTGCCACTAATGGCATTATTCTTCCTAAGACCATTCAGGGAGAGGTAAAAACATACATTGTCAATGACGAAGGCACAGTAGAAATTCTAGGACAAGACATGCTACTTGAACCTACACACTGGTTATATGTCGAATGTGATCATTGGAGTGGTTGCTATATGCGCTGTCAGGGGAAGGTAAAGTCATGCAAAAAAGTAGCTATCGATTCCAAGCTTAACGTTGAATATATATTTTCCGATACAGGTACACAGTAGTAGCTGGGTTAAAAACAGGAAACAAGTTTGGCAAATTGAGTGGTAAAAGTTTATAGGTAGTGGGTTGCGTGGTGGGTTTAACAGGGATGCCCATGGCGTTATGACGAATACCCTGAGAAGGAGGTGATCCCATGATATCTGACAGTACCCAGGGAGCTTCCGGAGAAATTTGTTAACCCCAAGTTAACGGAAGCTCCTGTGCTTTAATAGCGCCCCGCTGAATAAGCGGGGCGTTTTTTTATGCTTTCTTTAAAGCGTTAACTCAAACCATTTTTCATAATAGACCAGCAAGTCCTTCACTGAAAGAATTCCTTTCACAGTTTCTCCATCCCGGACTACCAGATAACGGAGCCTTTTCTCCCTCATTACAGCAATGGCTCTGGTCATGATTTCACCTTGATCAATATAGTCAATATCAGTATTCATTATATCGCTCACAATGGTACTGTTTGGGTCTCTATCAACTGCCACCAACTGGCGGGTGATTTCTTGCTCTGAAACCATTCCAATGTAACTACCGTCTTTTTTTACCAACAATGAGCCGATACCAAAATCGCTCAACTTTTTTGCAGCATCCTTAACGGAAGCCCCAGCATCAACCTCCTTAATCGCTCTAACCATATACTCGCTGACTGGATCCATATTAAAAATCCCCTTTCCAAAACTTTCTATATAGTAGTGCGAATACAGACATTACAAAAATCAGAACCAATAATCAATGCATTAGTATTTAGATTTCTTAACCCTTTGAAATATGATACTTTTAGCATCAGTGACGGACTAAAAGGAAAACATACTGATGATGGATTTCAAGCAATTGTTAACCCAGGAAAACACATATATATTTCAGGCTTTTCTGGTCATATTCGTAGCCTTGATTGCGAATTTATTCCAGAAGAGGGTTTTTAAATCCTTAGCAGAAAAATCAAAACTAACTCCAAACAAATGGGATGACGCTCTTCTGCAATCCGTTCCTCGTCCTTTCAGTGCCATTATCTGGGTAACGAGCATTGCCTTCGCTGGCGATATCATCCAAAAGGCCACTGGAGCAGTGATTTTGGAGGCCTTGTCTCCCTTACGCGATGCAAGTATTATTGCCGCCCTCGCCTGGTTTTTAGTTCTTTCCATCCGCCACACCGAAACGAATTATTTAACGAGTGGAAAGGATGTTGACCCAACCACGCTGGACGGCATATCAAAACTGGCCCGTATATCCGTTGTCATCACAGCCGCTTTGATGATATTGCAAACACTCGGATTTAGCATTTCCGGTGTCCTGGCTTTTGGAGGTGTCGGAGGTATAGCCATTGGCTTTGCGGCCAAAGATCTTCTATCAAATTTTTTCGGCGGACTCTTTATATATCTGGACCGTCCTTTCGCAGTTGGGGACTGGGTACGATCTCCTGATCGAGAAATTGAAGGCGTTGTTGAAAAAGTAGGCTGGCGAGTCACTATGATAAGAACCTTCGATAAGCGTCCTCTCTATATTCCCAATGCAGTATTTTCGCAGATCGCAGTGGAAAACCCTTCTCGCATGCAGAACCGGAGAATCAATGAAACCATCGGCATTCGCTATGATGACGCAGATAAAATGGAAGTGATAACGGATCAGGTTAAGAAAATGTTAACCAATCATCCTGAAATAGATGCCACTAACACCTTGATGGTCAACTTCAACAGCTTTGCTCCTTCCTCACTTGATTTTTTTATCTATACTTTCACCAAAACTACAAACTGGGAAAAGTATCACGTTATCAAACAGGATATTCTTTTAAAAATATTAAAAATTATTACAGACAATGGAGCAGAGGCCGCTTTCCCCACGTCAACCATTCATTTGGCTCAGCAGGAAACAACGAAAATTTCTGAAACCCAAAACTGATTTTCATGAACCTACGCTATTCCTTTTCACAAACGTCGTTTCTTCTTTGTTTCATCGTAATACTCCCGTTATCACTCATGGGTTGTGTGAATCTCGGTCCAACAACTTTGAAAAGCGAGAGAAGCAACTATAATCAGGCAGTTCAAAGAACCAACGACGAACAACTTTTACTAAACCTGGTCCGACTCAAATACCGGGACACACCTTTTTTTATGGAAGTGAGCAGCGTGGCATCCCAATTCAGCCTGTCAAGTAGCGCTAATGCCAGTGCCACTTTACAGGATGGAGTCAGTGGACTCTTTGGTTTGGGTGGGAGCGTAGGCATGACAGAAAAACCAACAGTGACTTATTCCCCATTACAGGGAGACCGGTTTATCCAAAGAGTGTTATCACCACTTCCCTTGCAGACGATCGTTCTTCTATATCATTCCGGTTGGAGTATCGAGAGAATATTTCGGTTGTGCTTTCAGCGTATGAATCACCTCAAAAATGCTCCAGGTGCATCCGGCCCCACACCCGTCCTTGCACCTCAATTTAAAGAATTCGCCGCCGCAATAAAAGTATTAAGGGCATGGCAGGTTGATGATGTTCTAGATCTTTCATATCAAGAGTCGGGCAATGGATCCCAATTGGTTCTTCATATCGGGGAAAAAAATACTGAAAGAACTCGAGAATTTGCCAGGGTCATGAACCTTAATCCTGACAGAGATCGTTATGTGCTAACTTTTTCAATCTCCGACCCGGGATACCAGATTCAAGTTGTCACCCGTTCCCTTTTGGGTATCATGTTTTATCTTTCCCAGGCAGTAGAAGTGCCAAAGGAAGATGTTTTACAGGGTAAAGTCACCCAGACCAAAACATCTGATGGAAAAATTTTTGACTGGAAGGAAGTCACCGGCGACTTGTTGAAAATAAGTTCTCTTTCTGAAAATCCTCAAGCAGATTCCAAGTCCATTTACTATCGAGGAACCTGGTTTTATATTGACGATTCGGACTTGTCATCCAAATCTACGTTTTCCCTCCTGGCTCAGATTTTTTCTTTGCAGGCCGGTAAGATAAAAGACACTGCCCCGCTCCTCACACTGCCTATAGGTCAGTAACCTAAGATCTGCTTTTATCGAGCAGGTAGTTTCAGGGGCTGGCAGGTGTCTCAATCCTTTTACTCAAGGCATTTCGCCGACTGACCAACCGATCTAGAAACAACTTTCCATCCAAGTGGTCAATCTCGTGCTGAACAGCACGAGCTTCGTAACCCGACATCTGAAATTCCAGCTTTTCACCCATTTGGTTCAAAGCTTTCAGGGTAATGGATTTTGCCCTCTCAACTTTACCGGTATAATCTGGAACCGAAAGACATCCCTCTCTTCCCAAACTACTTCCTTCGCAAAACGTGATCTCTGGGTTGATCAACACCAGAAACCCGTGATTGACATGCTTGGGCTTATGGGAAATATCTACCATCACAATTCTTTCAAATCGACCAACCTGAGGGGCCGCAATTCCCACACATCCGGGAAAAGAGCGAAATGTTTCTTCCAGGTCCGCTATAAAACTATTTATGTCTTCAGAAAGTTCTTTAACAGGCAGGGAGACTCGTTTGAGTTTTTCATCCGGGTAAACCAGAATACTCAGCAGAGCCATGACTATCCCACCATAGTGTCAATGGGAGTCATGCTGGCTGTCACATCATTTTCGCGGGCCAGCGCTTGCAGAGCTTTGTCCACAGCATCAAATCCTTTACCAGCAACCCCTTCGATATGCATAACATACACGGGGCTCTCTGAGCTACCTCCTACATCCGATTCAAGGTTAAGAATATTCAACCCGGCTTTATTCAACACATCGGTGGCACGGGCAACGATACCGGCCTGATCTGCACCGTGAACACTGATTCGCACATCAGGTTCTATATGTCGGTGTAGACCTGCTTCAATAGCGTCCAAGTGAAAAAACAAACCCAACTCATCACATATTTGTTGAAGTTTATTCTGAACCGCAGTTTGACTTTCCGGGATGCAAACCATAAGCATGATGGTGAAGTTTCCACCAAGGCGGGTCATCGATGCCTCGCCCAGGTTTCCTTGCATGTCAAACAAGGCATGGCTGATTTTAGCAACTATCCCAGGTCGGTCTTTACCTACCAATGTCAGCATCAACCAGTTTTCCATTACATTTTCTCCCTTTGATCAAGCCTTCAACCATTCTTGAAACAAGGCCAGAGCTTCTTTATAACGGCCCGCAACAAATTGTTGTACAGTGGACGCCTCCAAGCCATTATCTTTTGAAATCATAATAAACTTTTCAGTAATACTTTCATTTTGCACAAAAATAGAGGCACCGGCTCCCATCACACTGCCCGTGCCGCGAAATAGTTCTTCATGAATCGCTTTAGGATTATTTGACACGGGTAAACCATCTTTATTGATTAGACTAGTCATATTAAAAACAATCTTTCTATAAATTTTAATTAGAACAGTATACCTAAGTGGTTAACTGATTAAGTATTATCTTACCGCAGAACGAACTGCTTCGGCATGGGGATTTTTGTTTTCTGGAAATGATTCCGCTGGATATTCATATGCTTTTAGGTTAAGGTAAATCAGTATACAGCATTGACTTTTTTGACTTTATTAAACTATTAAATATCTTCTATCCAAACCCCCAAATATTGATATGCGAAAAATAAGGGTTCTCGTTGTTGATGATGCAGTTGTTGTCAGGAAAATTGTTACAGACACACTAAGTGGAGATCCCGACCTTGATGTAGTCGCTACCGCCGCCAACGGGAAAATTGCCTTACAGAAAATTCCACAAGTTAACCCCGACATTCTGACACTGGATATTGAAATGCCGGAAATGGACGGGCTTCAAACACTTGCTGAAGCACGAAAAATATACCCCCACTTACCAATAATAATGTTCAGCACACTTACTGAACGTGGTGGGGCAAAAACGTTAGAAGCACTTGCTCTTGGGGCTACAGATTATGTCACCAAACCCGCAAACGTGGGAAGTGTATCGGTGGCCATGCAGCGAATACGGGACGAGCTAATTCCCAAGATCAAAATGTTTTGTGCTAAAAAGGCGGGCGTGGAAGAACCTGCCACACTCGTACCTAAACCTGTAGCAAAAGTATCGACACCATTCAAGAAACCTGCGGTAGCAAGAAAAACCCTGCAGCAGAAAATAGATATTCTTGCGATTGGTGTTTCCACCGGAGGTCCCAACGCTCTGGCAGAACTCATCCCCACCCTTCCAGGTGACCTGCCTGTACCCGTTGTTATGGTTCAGCACATGCCACCGTTCTTCACAAAACTTCTTGCCGAAAGGCTGTCATCAAAATCTCCATTGGATGTTCTGGAAGGAAAGGCCGGAGAAAAAATCAAACCGGGACAGGTATGGATTGCGCCAGGAGACTTTCATATGGTTCTTGAGAAAAAAGCTGATGGAGTTTATCTGCAAACTAATCAAGGTCCACAGGAAAATTCATGTAGACCGGCAGTAGACCCTTTATTCCGTTCCGTTTCAGAAATTTATGGCGCCAAAACTTTATCGGTAATTTTAACAGGAATGGGATCGGATGGATTGATTGGCTGTGAACACATCAAGGAAAAAGGGGGCCAGGTCATCGTACAGGATGAGGAAAGCAGTGTCGTTTGGGGGATGCCCGGCTTTGTAGCTCGGGCAGGTTTAGCAGATGAAGTTCTTCCTCTCAACCAAATTGGCCAGAAAATCTCTTCAATATTAAAAGTAGGACGGTTCTAACCTGGCTGAAAGAATTCTAGGACGCCAAAACTCCGGCATTCACATCCACGGCTTTCTCAGAGTCCAAAATCAACAACAATTTACCTGATAATTTGTAGACACCCAGCACCAGTTGCCGAACTTCATTTGGAATGGTTTCTGGAGGTCGTTCATGAGTTTCCTCCGATACTTCCAAGACATCAGCAATTTCATCAACCAGAAGGCTCACCACCCCATCTTTGGTTCTCACCACCACATTCATAGGCAACTTGTCTTCGGGAAGAGGTTCCATCCCTAATCTCTGTCTCAAATCAATCGCTGTAATAATTTGTCCACGAAGGTTTATCAACCCACGCACTACAGGAGGGGCCAGAGGAACTTTGGTCATTTCCTGGTAACGAAAAACTTCCTGAACCTGCTCAACTTTTACCCCAAACATATGATTATCGAGATAAAAAGTACAAAATTGTTTTTGCTCAGACATATCAGGCTTCCTCCACTAAAGCGACTTCTTTGGTTTCTATCAGAAAACTGGGATCTGCAGCTTGCACAACATTTTCCACATCAAGAAGGTCAGTTACTCGATCTTGCACAACAATGGTTCCCAGTACTCCCGTACGATTGGCCCCACGTTGTACCGTTACCGATTCTTCCACAATATCGATAATGCGTTCCACGATCAGCCCGACACTCCTGTCATTTTTGGTGAATACAACAGCCTGCATCAATTCTTTATCTGAGTCCCTCTCTTCACCACCTACATGAAGGGCCTCTTTAAGATAAATCAGAGGCATAATTTCTCCGCGATATTGCACCACGTCCTGCTCGCCTGACCGTTCCACATCTGAACGTCTAAATTCTTCCAGACGAGCAACCTCAGACAACGGTATCGCTATACGATCATCCTTTTCCAAACCAAAAATGAGCAGAGTTTGACGATCGCCTCCAGCACCTTGAGACGCTGCCTCCTTCGAAATAGATTTCTCCTGATGCTCTGCAATGACACGCGACTTTTGTGCAAGCCCCATGACATCCAGAATCAGTGCCAGTTTTCCGTCTCCCATAATTGTTGCTCCTGAAAATGCCGAAATTCCTTTGAGCTGTTTGCCCAGAGGCTTAACCACAATTTCCTCAGTATCGCTGATTCCCTCAACCACCAGTCCAAACTGCCGGTCATCTGCATGCAGAACAACAATATTAACAGCCTCACTTTCTTCTTCTTTGGCTACCTTCAATTCATCATTAAGAGACACTAAAGGAAGCAGGTTTCCGCGCAATCGGTAAACCGGGGCACCCTGAATCAGTTCGATCGACTTCTTAGCTTCCTCCCCATCAAGACGCACCAATTCAAGCAGGTTCACCTGTGGAATGGCATAACGCTCACCAGCCGTTGTGATGATCAAGGCTGGAATAATCGCCAGGGTAAGAGGAATCTTCACACGCAAGGTAGTGCCTTTTCCAGGAACACTCTGGATATCCACCGATCCACCAATTTTTTCGATATTGGTACGGACCACATCCATTCCCACACCACGCCCGGACACATTAGTCACTTTTTCAGCGGTAGAAAATCCCGCAGCAAAAATGAGGTTGACCAGTTCCCGGTCTCCCATTCTGTCTGCTTGTTCCTGTGTGATAACATTCTTACTGAGAGCAATATTTTTAATTTTTTCAGGGTCTATTCCGCCGCCATCATCAATAATCTCGATATTGACCTGGCCGCCTTCATGAAAGGCGCGTAACAGCAAAACGCCTTCTTCATCCTTTCCATTTGCAACACGTTTTTACGGGGTTTCAATACCATGGTCACAAGAGTTTCTAACGATATGCGTTAGAGGATCCTTGATCGCCTCGATCAAGGTTTTATCCAACTCAGTCTCTTTGCCTTCCATCTCCAGACGAATCTTTTTACCCACAGCCATGGAAAGGTCTCGAACAACACGAGGAAATTTACTCCAAATATTCCCAATTGGTTGCATCCGGGTTTTCATAACCCCTTCCTGCAACTCAGTCGTAACCAGATTTAAGTGCTGGCTGGTTGCAATAAAAGTAGAGTCACTCTGGGCAGGAGAATATTGAAGTATCTGGTTACGGGCCAGCACCAACTCACCCACAAGATTCATTAGCCGATCAAGAATATCCACATCCACGCGAATGCTTGAATCCGCAACCCCACGAGTTTCTTTGCGCCGGTCATCAGTAGCTCGTTTATCCCCGCTCTTAGCTACATGTTCTGCCTGCTCTTCGGGGCTGGACTGTCGGCGATCCACTTTCTCAGCAGCTGGAACAAATGCCTTCTCCTCCTTTTGTTTCTCCTCAACAGGAGGCTGAGCTTGAGCCGCTTCAGGTTCAGGTGCAACTGCTGCGACTTCAGCCGATCCTTCATCTGTCAGCAGTTTTCCCAGTGTATCGACCAAGGCTGAATAATCAACATCTCCTTCATTTCGATTGCTCTCAATACAATCCAGCATCTGTCGGATAGCATCCACCATCGCCAACAAGGCACTGGTTCTAGGTGGATTCAAAGCCAACTCACCATCTCGAAGTTTTCCTAGGAGGTTTTCACCAACATGTGCAACTCTTTCCAATTTATGCAATCCAATAAAGCCACAAGTTCCCTTTATTGTATGGATGGTTCTGAAAATACTGGAAAGAATCTCTGTATTGCCGGGGTCCTGCTCCAATTCAATCAGGTCTTTATCCAGACGATCCAGGTTTTCATAACTTTCAACCAGAAACTCATTGACGATGGGTTCCATATCTTCATCGATTTCAGCCGAGGGCTGAATAGGCTCGGGAGATTCAGCGGTAGGTTCCTCTGCTTTTTCCGCTGCTGCAACAGGAGTTACCTCTTCCTTCACCTCAGGCTTCGAAGCAACAGGTTCAGCCGGTGAATCTGAAGTATCACTATCAGTCTGTAATTGGGTCAATGTTTCAACTAATCCGGAATAATCCACAGAGCCTTCATTTGCATCATTTTCTATACAGGAAAGCATTTGCCGAATAGCATCCACCATGGCCAAAAGAGCACTTGTTCTAGCAGGATTCAAAGCCAGTTCACCATCGCGCAGTTTCCCTAAAAGGTTTTCGCCAATATGCGCCACAGATTCCAGCTTGGTGAACCCAATAAAGCCACAAGTTCCTTTAATAGTATGGATGGTTCTGAAAATACTTGAGAGGATGTTTATGTCACCGGGGCTTTGCTCCAAGTTAATAAGGTCCTGGTCCAATTGATCCAGGTTTTCATAACTCTCAACCAAGAACTCGTTGACAATTTCACCCATTCCATCTTCCTGATCAGAGTTGTCACCCTCATTCAGGTCAGGTGCAACCGGTTCATCTTTATTTGAATCATTCATAAGTATGGCCTCAATTAGACTGACTTTAAATTTATCGAAAGCAAAACATATTCAATTCTTAAAAATTCTTTTTTCCTGCCAGAAAAACATTCCTGGCTCGACCATGGCTTTCAAACCTGACCGACACGACAAGCATCCAGAAAAATAAAACGATAGGAAAAAATCAGGTTCCAGGTTTTCGACCAATCTGGTCTCCTGATTTTGCCCCAGCCACCTTGAGCATGAAGTTTCCTTCTTCCATCGTAAAGTGCAGCTTCTCCAAAGGCAGACCTCTAGGCAACACAGGCTCCACATCGTTCCCGCGCATGATCGTTGGTAAGGACATAGTCACCTTAAAATCTTCCTTGGACATTCTGGCAACAATATCTCCGGCCAACACATTTGCCAGTTCTCCAACCACATCTCCCATATCCGGGCTGTCATAGTCTATGTCAAAACCACAGAACTTGGATGCCATAGCAATCGCCGAATTCTTTGGAAGAGCCAGCATGATGATGTAATTCACATCACCCATGAAAGAGATGATTCCCACGACCCCTTCCCCCAACCCTTCAGCATTATCTTCTTCGTCAAACTTAGGTTCTGATCCGAAAATTGTGTTGAATATTGATATTATCGAATCCCGACTAACATCCGTCAACACGCTCGGCATTGTCCCATCGTTAAAATTGATTGTTGCCATGCATAATTCCTCTTTTTTAGGGACCCGCCCCGTTCCATTTAGCAACCTTTGCGGGTGAAAATCCCCCCTTCAAAGATTTCGCAATAATATGGTCAAGCTGTCCAATAATTTTTAAAGCTAAAACTTGATAGCTTTAATTTTTTCTTCCAGTTGAACCGCGTTAAAAGGTTTCACAATGTACTGATTCACACCAGCCTGCACCGCCTCCATGATTTTTTCTTTGTCTGCTTCGGAAGTCACCATAATAAAGGCAACTCCTTTTAAAGCACCATCCGCACGAACCGCTTTCAGGAATTCCAAACCAGTCATATTGGGCATATTCCAATCCGAAACGATGAGATCAAATCCGCCCTCACCCGCTGCTTTCAGACCTGCGGCACCATCTTCGGCCTCAGTAAGATCAGTAAAACCCAGCTCTTTCAAATTCTTTTTAATAATTTGCCGCATTACCGCAGAATCATCGACCACCAGAACTTTCTTGCCTTCATACCCCATGTCGTTGTTCCTTTTTCGCTAAAAAGTTGAAATTACTCTACTCACATTAATTCTTATAACTACTTTATATTGATAACAAACAATTCTTTGTTCAGGTGCACCGATCAATTATAGATATATACACCTTAAATGTAAAGCACCTATTACAAGACCAATCAGATTCCATTAAAACAAGATTTTAGAAGACTAAATTTCATACACATATCAGAACCTTACACCCTAATAAGCAGTTTCCGTTTGCCACTCCTCAACATTTTCATAAAGAGTATCTCTCTCCACAGGCCTTCGCCCGGATTCTGTGATCATGTGAATGATTTGGTCCTTATGAAAAACCTGGTCGGTTGCTGCTCCAGCCGCATGAATGATCTTCTCCTCAACAACGGTTCCGTCCATATCATCGGCACCAAAAGACTGGGCTAGCTGAGCAATTTTGGGTGTGATCATGATCCAAAATGCCTTCACATGTGGAAAATTATCCAGCATCAGTCTGGAAACTGCCAAAGCTCTAAGGTCTAACTGCCCCGGAGTGGTTTTCAAAAAATCTAATACTGTATTTTCTGGATGAAATGCTAAAGGAATAAATGTGACAAACCCCTGAGTCTGGTCCTGCAGTTCTCTCAGTCGCACCAGATGATCCGATCGTTCTTCCACCGTTTCCAAATGCCCATAAAGCATGGTGGCATTGCTTTTCATTCCAACACGATGGGCTGTTTCATGAACCTGCAACCACTCTTCACCTGTAATCTTGTCTCCGCAAATTTTCCTACGCACCCGCTTCGCGAAAATCTCTGCACCTCCACCCGGAATGGAACCTAAACCCGCCTCTTTTAAAACTTCCAGTGTTTCTTTTATAGAAAGATTCCCCAAGCGAGAAAGGTACTCCAGTTCCACCGCTGTATAGGCCTGTATATGAACTGCTGGACAACGTTCTTTCAAGCCCCTCAACAGGTCCAGGTAATATTCAAAAGGATAATCAGGATGAAGACCACCAACGATATGAAACTCACTGACATCTCCCCCGTTATACTTTTCAGCATCCGAGAAAATTTCTGCCAACGACTTCTCATAAGCGGTGGGATGATCAGCCTTAACGCCAAAAGCACAAAACTGGCAACTGAGGACACAAACATTTGTCGGGTTAATATGCCGGTTGTGAATGAAATAGGTCTTGTCTCCATTCAACCTCTCCCGAACTATATTAGCCATATACCCCACGCCTAATAGATCAGGGGTTTTCCAAAGAGTTACCCCGTCTTCATAGGAAAGTCGGGTCTCGGACATTACTTTTTCATAAATGGGCTGTAACGTTGAATCTTCAAATTCAAAAAGCATCTCTTAAAACTCCAAAAGTCGAAAAATCAGGAATTTGACATTATAACCTACCATTCCCGAAGGAGCAAAATACGGCTATTCAATTCATCACAAAATACTCATGCTACTCCGTGATCTAAAAACTGCTTCCCACTCTGGATAGGAATAAAGCAAAGTTCATGCCCAACTTGCAGGAAAAATTTAACCTATTGAATTTTATGAGTTAAGTAGAGATACGAGTTTACAGCAGGCAGGGGGTTGTAAGATATTTTTTACCTTTACCCGATAAATTAGCTAAACAAAGTTTACATCCAAGCCCTGTTTCGGCTCATTACTTTCGCGATGGGCTGTGGCCAAAGCGGCTATTGGCATTAGCCGTCATACCTCGCCTCATTGAGAAACAAGCTTCAGCCCAACCACTGATGCAACCAGCAGAGTCAGAAAAAAAACTCGCAACAAACTCAAAGGATCGTTGAAAAAGCAAATTCCGATAACTACAGTTCCAAACGCTCCAATACCGGTCCATACTGCATAGGCCGTTCCCAAAGGAATCGTATGCATGGCTTTGGCGAGAAACAAAAAACTCGCTATGGAAAAAACGAGAAAACCAATCGTCGGCCACAGTTTGGAGAAATTTTCCGACAGCTTTAAGAAAGTGGTAAAACCGATTTCAAAAACTCCTGCAGTGAATAAATAAACCCAGCTCATTAGGAAGCTTCCTCAAAAGTATTAAAATATATGCGCATATATTTTATACCAGCACACAGTCAACAATCACAAAGACCATTAAACCTATGCTGATGATTCCATTCACATTGAAAAAGGCCATGTTCACCTTCGATAAGTCATCTTTCTTGACCAACGAATGCTCATAAACCAGAAGCCCGGCAACCAGCGCCACCCCCGCTAAATAAACAGGCCCCAATAGAACCGTGGGCTCCAATAATACCAGCAGAAATACAACCATCACTGCGTGCGAAACCCAAGCCATTTTCAAGGCCATCTCGACTCCGAATCGTTGCGGAATAGAGTGCAACCGGTTTACCCGGTCGGCTTCAGCATCCATACAGGAATAAAGAATATCGAATCCGATAAGCCAGAAAACCACCGCCGCTCCCAACAGAAGCGATGTAAAAGAAATCTCTTCCCGGATAGCGACCCAGGCCCCGACCGGAGCAACAGAAATGGCAAGCCCTAACCAGAAATGTGAAAACGCAGTGAACCGTTTGGTCAGGGAATAAAAAAACACAATAATCAGAGCCACCGGGGAGAGATAAAAAGCCAGTGGGTTCAGCATCCACGCAGAAAAGATGAACAGGATAGAAGACGCTATCAGGAAAGCCCGGTAACTGCCAATACCAATCTTCCCCGATGGTAGAGCACGTTCACAGGTACGCGGATTCTTTGCGTCAAAGCGTGCGTCCACAATGCGATTAAAAGCCATCGCTGCACTCCTCGCACCTACCATGCAGACCACGATCCAAATCAGTTTCGCCACTTCCGGCATTCCACCGGCGGCCAGAAACGCGCTCATCACCGCAAACGGTAGGGCAAAAACCGTATGCTGAATCTTGATATCTGAAAAAATTATCGCAAGTTTGACTGGCAAAATCTTTACCTTTTTTACGAACAAAAAATCCATGGAAATCGGGCGAAGCAACTCTTCAATCGCAGACGTTATTTTTAACCTGAGCTTTTTCTCCCTGAAGGCGAATACAACCCTGAAACATTACCACCGGAGGCTACGCCGGTTTATGATACAGTGTTGCAATTCCAATGCAAAAACATTACGTGCATGAAAAATTATAAAAGACTCCTGATATTACTTTCGCCATATAAAAAAGCCTTGATCCTTGGTGCTGTCTGTCTGGTCATCGCCTCCCTGACTAACCTGGCAGTACCGCTCTACATCAAAAAGCTGGTGGATGTGGTCATGGTCGAAAAAAATATGGCTTTGATGAATAGCCTCACTCTCAGTATTGCCGGACTGTTCTTACTTCAGCTTATTTTTTCCACGGCCCACAACTACCTGTTTGACCTGACCGAAAAACGCGCCATCACCGATTTCCGCATCAAGCTGTTCAGACATTTGCACACTCTTTCGCTAAGTTTTTTTGTAAAACGTAGAACAGGAGAAATTGTCTCGCGCATGACCAACGATATCACCACCATCGAAAACATTGTCACAGATCTGCCCGCAACCCTGCTTCAACAATCCATCCGCCTGTTTGGTGGAATTATTATTATTACTTATATGAACTGGAAGTTGACAGGATTGATTCTGGTGCTGGCCCCGGTTCTAGTAGTGTTTGCCCGCACCTTTGGGCGCAGGTTGAAAAAACTCTCGACCGAGATTCAGGATAAACTGGCCGTTTCCACAACCATTCTCGAAGAAAATATCTCCTGCATCCAGGTTGTGAAATCCTTTGTCCGCGAGAAACTGGAAAATGAACGTTTCACCAACGCATTGGAAGACAGCTACCAGTCCGCTAAAAAGCGCGTCATCATCTCATCGTTTTTTGGCCCCAGCATTGGCTTCATTGCCTTTTCAACTTCGCTCATTCTGCTCTGGTATGGCGGACGTGAAGTGATTCTTGGTGCCATCAGTCCCGGTGAACTCATCGCATTCATTCTTTATGCCACAATCATAGCCGGCCCAATGGGGAGTTTCGCCCGTCTATACGCAAGAGTGCAGGAAGGTATTGGAGCCAGCAAACGGGTCTTTGAAATTCTTGATATGAAAGGAGAAGTACGCGACATTCCGGGCGCTAAACCCATCCCTGAACTAACCGGAAAAGTTGAGTTTGATAATATCCATTTTCATTACCGGGAAGATCAGGAAATAATAAAGGGCATTTCCTTTTCTGTGGAGCCTGGGCAAACCGTGGCTCTCGTAGGCCCGAGTGGTGCGGGAAAAAGTACACTTGTTCAGCTTCTGCACCGGTTTTACGATCCGGTAGTAGGGGAAATACGCATCGACGGCATTTCCCTGGAGTCCGTTCAACTGACCAGCTACTGGCGGCAGATTGGCATCGTACCGCAAGAGACTATCCTGTTTGGTGGCACCATTCTGGAAAATATTGAGTACGCAAAACCGGGCGTAACCAGAGAAGAGC
>JAJDBI010000164.1 GCA_029261435.1 Nitrospinaceae bacterium | reverse complement strand
TTGGGGGCGATCTGGTTTCGACGGGAGAGCTGATACAAAGGTTGCATGCACGGGATACCGTTGGCCCGTTAAAAAACGGTGTTTATATAATCGCTAACGATTATGATGTAGCTGTAGCCGCTTAATTTAAACGGTTACCGTTCGCCGCGTCCATGTTCACGGGATTCGGGTCGAACGTCACTCAGTGAACTGGTTTGGCAAGCATGTTCCGGGCGAGCTGAACGAGATTTTTTAGGAACTGGCTCAGGTTTAATCCTGCCTTGGGAGTTTGCCTGAGTAAGATCTAAATCAAAGGATAAGCATGTAGATGCCTTTGCTAGAAACCTTTCGGACGGGGGTTCGATTCCCCCCGCCTCCACCAAATTTTTTTTATATAGAGAAGTAAAAACTCTACACCCATGAACGGTTAAATTCCTTTCCAGCAGTATAAAAAGGCTCAGTCAAATTGACTGAGCCTTTTTATTTGCGACTATAATTTCCGTGGTTGTCTTGGGAGGTTGTTCTGCGGTACTACTATAGTAACTATTCAACCAATGTCACATTGGTTAATGATACCGGTCATTGCCCTAATATCCCAGGAACTTGTGCGTTGGACCACCACTCTGGCAAGCAGAAGACAAAGCGATGCGTCCTAAGCCCTCTTGCTCCACTGGAGAAACAGGATCACCTGAGTATCCTCAATTTCTGAATTAATAGTACATTTTAGGCTTGTAGCAGAATGCTATTGTCCTTCACGAGCTTTGCACAAAGGACCGATGAGGAATAAAGAGATAGGATTTGAACCCTCCCCGCCGAATGGCGGGGCTCTACGAATTTATTTTCTACAAACTATTTTTCTTATCCTGAATTTCGGCTCGTCGAGCTTTTGCCAATTTCCCAAGTTCACCCAAAGCTTTGCGAGCACGAGCGGCAGCGGCTTTGATATTTTTTGTTTCAAAACTTTCATTTTCCTCAAGGTAACTTTCATAAGCAGAAACAATTTGTTCATGCGTTGCCATGTCTAACTCCTGAATTTTAAGGTTTATCTATCTAAAATTAAATAAAGGATTACCATACTACCTTCGACCAATACAACTCAATAAAAAAATCTTTGTTATTTCTTAATATTTTTTTTTGTCTGGTTCCAATTACTGTCTTAATGTTTTATCACTCGCTAATTGGCCACATACTTTTTAACCTGCAAGTAACTACCAGTTTTGCAAAGGTCCACTACTGTTTATGGGTTAAAAGCAAAATAATATTTACTCAATTTTCTTTTCAATCGCCTCAAACTATTTCTCTAATATTTTGACTTGCTCATGCATAAATATCTCTCTCAAAAAAATACTCGCTGCCAATACTCACATGAAATCAATTATTTTCGCCATATAACATCCTTTCTGTGATATATTTTTATCCGATATTATAGTTAATAGAGGTTATAGATAATGGCAGAAATAGGCCGTCGTTTTTCACTGGATAATGCGTCCGTTGACCCGAAATTAAAAAATCGAATTTTTTCGGCAGATGGGGATGACCATATCGGGGATTGGGATGGAGAATGTATTGATGACCTGATAAAGGAAATCGACCGTATTGAAGAGAGACAAGACCCCAATTATTCCAGCCTGCCACATTCTTAAAATATCCCTGAAGATTTAAAAAAAGAAATCGGGAAGGATTATCCTATTTGGACCTGTGACAAAAATGGCCGTTGCCTTGTAGGTGATACAGGCGAAGAAGTCATGACCGTTGATGAAATCAGAGACCACTATATAAATAAATATGGCAGCATTGATAATTTTAAAGAAAAGTTAAGAGTTGAACGTGAAAAATTTATTCAAGAGGTTAAAAGCAGATCGGGTGAGTAATATTTTATTTATTTTCTAGAACCCCCAAACTGCAATAGAAAAAGCAACCTGGAAATAGATGGATAATTTTCAAAAGAACTTCAATATTGTAATTGCTGAAGATGATGAGGACGATTATTTACTAATCTCTGAGGCTTTTAAAAAGATTGAAAATATAGGTTGCATTCACTGGGCAAAAGATGGGGAAGAGCTATTAAGCTATTTGAGTACTTGTGAAGGGTCCGATAAAGCTCAAGATAAAAAACCCAGTCTTATTATTCTCGATTTTAATATGCCCAAAAAAGATGGTCGTGAAGCCCTTGAGGAAATTAAAAATCATCCTGATTGCAAAACCATTCCCGTTATCGTTCTGACTACCTCGCAGGCCAACTCTGACATTCAGCAGGCTTATCAATTAGGAGCCAACTCATTTATTCAAAAACCTTTTAAGTATGTTGATTTCAAGTCTACAATGGAAACCTTGCAAAAGTATTGGTTAAATATTGTAAAACTACCTTCCTGAAGCACCTTCATTATGACCTCAAAGTCTCTTAAAATTCTTATCATTGAAGATGATGAAGATGATGCTTTTTATATCAAAGATCTTCTTAAAGAAGGCTTGGGGAAGCCGGCTCCCGTCATTGATCACCACTCATCCATTGGCAGTAGCCTCAAAAAGTTAAATCCCTTCCAGTATGATTTGGCCATGTTTGATTACCGCCTTGGAGAAATAAACGGCATCGAGCTATTGCGGAGCTTTCGCGAACAGGGTTGTGACATTCCCATCATTCTTTTTACAGGACAGGGAGACCAGGAGGTTGCCGTTGAGGCCATGAAGGCTGGAGCAACCGATTACCTTACAAAAGGTAAATTATCCATCGAATCGGTCACCCAGTCCATCCGCTATGCACTGGGACTTCGAAAAGAAGCAAGCCTCAGGAAACAGACAGAAGAGAAACTAAAAAAATCACCTGTAGACCTGACTCTTGCCCACAGGGAACTTCAGGCATCCATGAAAAAACTCAAGACAGCCCAGAACCAAATCCTTCGCTCAGAAAAATTAGCTGGAATTGGGAGAATGGTTGCTGGTGTTTGCCACGAAATTCTGAATCCCCTCAACATTATATCTGGACACAGCCAATCACTACTGCTTGAAAAAAGTACCGATTTAGAACTATGTAAGGATTTAGAATCTATCATGGAAGAAATCCAACGTATCTCTAAAATCATAAGTAGCCTTTTGAAGTTCTCCCGCAAAGGGAATATTGAATTTAAAAAGGCGGATATTAGAAATGAACTCGAATCTGTTCTTTCTCTGATTGAAAAAGAAATGCAATTGAAGGGCATTGAAACGATTAGAAATTTCGATCAAAATAATTTACCAGTTTATATAGATACAGATGGGATTCGTCAGGTTTTTTTAAATCTTATCAATAATGCCAAATTCGCTATGAGTGGTGGTGGAGTATTTACCGTTTCCACAGAAGTTTTAACACCGGAAACAAACTGGTCTTTTTGCCGAGGGAAGGATTTAACTGCACCTCCTCCAGAAAATATTATGCGCGTGAAGTTTTCCGATACTGGATCGGGAATTCGCAAAGAAGATATTGAAAAAATTTTTGAACCTTTTTTCACTACGAAACCAGAGGAAAAAGGAACTGGGCTGGGACTATCCGTTTCCTATGCCATTATTGAAAAACATGGCGGTAGTCTTGAAGTGGAAAGTGAATTAGATGTGGGAACTACTATTATTATCGACCTTCCCATCCGGGAATAGAATCATTGAAGTTTATTAAACCAGAAACTCACCTACATTTAGTCTTCTTCCAAGACTAAACTTTATCGTAGAAAATCCAAAAGAGTGGGTTGTAAAACACGAGAAGTAGCACTCAAAGTTGCCTGGAGAGCAAACTCCAAATTAGCCACATCTGAAATGCTTTGCACAGCATCCGCATCCTCAATGCTTGACAATTGCTGCGTACGATTCACAAAATCCTGATCATGAGTAATACTTGAAGAGTTGACCCGACTTAAAGAGGCCCCAGCAATCGCCCGGTTATTATTGATGGATGCAAGGCTCGAATCCAGATTTTCCAGAGAAGCTAAAATCGCCAAACTGTCATTACTTTTGAGGGCATCCCTTAATTTAAATATAGTTGTGAATACGTTTTTTCCACCGCCCAATCCTAAATTTTCTGCAGTTTCATCCGTACCTACATTTTTTACGATAGCAACGGTTGCAGAGTTGTTGGAGTTGACCAACAGGGAATTGCCCGAGCTATTGATAGATGCTGTGACATTGACCGATGAACTGTTAATCAAGTTGACTACATCCCCAATTGTCGTTGCCGAACTCAAGGTAACAGTTCCTGATGCAGCACCATTTACTATACTGATCTGATTTAGTGTTAATCCCTCACCACCTCTCAGGTCGGATATCAAAGTCGATGAAGTGACCAAGGGATTTAGATCTGAACCAGATATGTTTCCATCTCTCTGGCCCAGGATTCCAAGCTGAGTGGCAGTATTTCCTCCAGAAACTTCCGTTACTGTCAAAGCCTGGGAGATGACGGAGCTACCATCTGTCAGCTGGAGACCTGATCCATTTGCATTTATCGACGCGGTGACATTGCCGCCAAGTCCATTTATTTTGGAAATCAAGCTGGCAACCGTATCTGAGGAAGTCACGTTTACGGTTCCTAAATTTCCTGCCCTATCTGTAATACTAAAAGAACCAGGAGTGATCCCCGAACCCGCATTGAGTGAAGAGAGCTGGGTCGAGCTTGTTAATTGCGGGTTCAAATCGTTACCCAATACTTCCGATCCCGGGAACGCAAAATCTGCGTTGGTATTTGCCCCTACAGAGATTTCGAATCTTTCCGAATTGCCAAAGTAAACCGCTCCAGAAGTTCCTTGTTCAAAGGGCTGGGTTCTAAATTCTGTCCCTGCAAAGATGAACTGATTTTTTACTTTTATATTGGCCGATTCAAAAGTCTGGGAAATTATTTGATCCAATTCATTTGCGGCAAACCCTCTAGTTTCTGCAGTAGCCAGTCCTCCTAATTCACTAACCGCTAGCTCCTTGGCTCGAATCAGATTAATATCCACCGACTCCAGCGCAGAATCAGTAGCCTGAATATATATACGGTTATTATCAATATTTCGGACAAACTGCTTCGATTGGGAAATGCCTGTGCGCAACAAAAGGGAATCCCTGATACCCGCCGGGTCATCCGAAGGCCTTGTTATACGCTTCCCAGAAGCTATTTCCTGCTGAGCCTTAAAAAGGTTTTCCGTGATCCGGAATATATTTTGTAGCGAATTGGCCTGTTGCGCTTGGTTGGTAACGCGTGTAACCATTCCGGTTCTCCCTATTTATAAAACAAAATACCTAGACTTGATTGATTATCGTGTCCAAAAGTTCGTCCGCAACTCCTATAAGGCGAGCCGCGGCATTAAAAGCCTGCTGAAACTTAATCATGTTGATCATTTCCTCATCAATGGAAACACCCGCTATGCTTTCACGGCGCGTATTCAATTGAAGAAGAATTCCATCCTGCTGCGACAATGTAGATCGGGAGGCAAAAGACTGAATTCCCACCGTGCTAACTAACGAACTGTAAAACTCATCAAATGTAAAAGTCCCTGAGCCTGCTTTCAGCGTAACGCTATCAAATACTAATTTGGATTGGAGATCTGTTAGTGCCAGGGCATTGCCGCCATCTGTACTGGAATTTAATCCTGCTGAAATTTTGTTACTATTGGAAGAAACTCCGCTCGCAACCGAAAATTCCCGAGCAGCACTTTCTGATGCCGAAAGTTTGTAACTGTCTCCTACTGCTGGAGTGCCTGAAATTGTGACCGCAAATCCATTTGCAAGATTGAAAGTAGAACCTGATGTGAAGGCATATGCTCCAGAACTTGCTCCAGTTGTTAAATTTTGCAAAGAAAAAGAGTTAGAACCTGTGAAAGTAATTTCATATTTATCTATGGAAATATTTGAAGGATCTCCATTAGCCGCAGTTAGGGTTGACGAGCCTGTATTATTAACATTGCTCACCACGGTCGTTCTCAGAGGGTTGAAAAAATTATTCCCTGTTGACCCGTCAATTCCAAATCCCTGCTGATGAATCTCATTGAACTCTTGAATAAACCCTGCTGCCAATCTATCCAGTTTATCTTTCAATCCTTCTACTTCCACGTCGCGCATATCCAGATAACCCTTGATAGTTCCTCCAGTTATCGACGAAGTCACATTCGTGCTGTTTCCCGCTGAATCTAAAACAGCAACATCGAGGAAAGATTTATTATTCCCGTTTATGGAAGTTTCAAGACTAAAAGCTGTGGACTGTAATACCAGAGGAGTCCCGTCATCCAGTGTCAAGCTGATTTGCCCATCCTGTTCATCAACAAAGTTCAAATCAATCATTTCAGAAAGTTCTTTAACCTTCTGGTCTCGTTTATCACGCAAATCATTCGCACTGAATGTAGTCGGCTCATTGGCATGGATTGATTTATTTAACGCTGCAACTTCCTGGGTAAGGCTGTTTATTTTTGCCACCTCCACAGAAATTGCAGAATCCAGATTCTGTTGAATTTGGAATAAAGATTCACCAAGATTGTTGAATACAGAAGATAGGTTTTGCGCTTCTGCAAGCAGGCTTGATCGTTCAGGTAAACCAGTAGGATTGGAGGCTACATCCTGGAGCCCAGAAAAAAAACTACTTAAGGACCCGTTCAAACTTCGTCCGTTATTTTCGCTCAGTAATAGTTCAAGTTGTTCGAATACATCTTTTCTTACTTGAAAACGACCAAGCGTATCTCCTTCTCCCAATATTTGTGAGAATAAGAATTCATCATGGGAGCGCTCAATACCCGCTATCCGGACTCCTGTTCCTATTTGTCCTAAGCTAAAGTTTCTGGGATTCGTAGCTTCAAAATTGACTTCCTGACGGGAATACCCTTCAGTTTGTACATTGGCAATATTCTGTCCCGTAACCTCAATGGCTAATTGTTGAGACAGTAATCCCAATTTCGCAGTATTCAATACACTGAATATATTGGACGTCATTGAAGCGGACCTCTTAAAACCATTTCGATAAATTCAAAAATATTGTTTATTCCCTACTAAACATCAACGCTTACCATTCTTCCCTCAACACGCCCTTCCATCATCCGACCATTAGCCATGTATGGAGAAGCTGCTTTTTCCTCGGCGGAGTGGATATATGCCAATGATTTTTTTAATGACAGTGACGAATGATCCATCAAACTTTTTGCCTTCTCACTCCATTCACTAATCTGTTTAATTTGAGAAAGTAATTTCTTTCTGCACTTGGCGAGATTATTTTTATACGGATTATTTTTTATTTGAATTAATTTTTTCAGCGTCAGGCTGGATTGGCGCACTTGCAGTTTTTCTGCAATTTTCCTCATTAAACAAGAACGACTATTTTCCAATGCCTGCATTTGCATTACTTGATCTTCTTTCTTTGATATCACCTCCTGCAAGGAGTCATAGGAGTATTTGGATACACAAGTCCATTCTTCCTGCAAAAGACCAATAAAGTTTTCATAAAGCTTGATTTTTTGCCTTAGTAAATCTTCAAGATTCTTATATAACCGGTTCATATCTTATTCTCCCAGTGAAATTCCGGTTTTTTGAGCTGTCGGCATTTTGAGTGCGGATGAAGATATAGACTCGCCTCGAGATACTTTATCTTTTCGGCTTAAATCTTTATAAACCATTTCCCCTATACCCATTCCCTTTCGCTCAGACATTTTTTTTGCCATTTCCTGATCCATCATGGACTGATACATATCTATTGCTGTACTATCAAACAAGTCTGATTTAGGAATCGCCTTTCTCATGGACTCAAATAATTTATTGACAAAAACCGATTCAAAATCCCGAGCCACTTTTTCCATATCCTTTTCAGAACCAACCTGGCCAAATTTAGATTGACCCCTCATGCGTTCCAGGTTCTTCTCTGTCAGTTGATTAAATAAAGTATTTTGGATTTGAGCTGATTTAATGAAGTCCATATTCCCCTCGTTTGAAATCTTATTAATAATTTTGCAAACAACGTACCAAATTCCCACACAAACTCGAACACTGGGATTTATCCCCATAACCTGTTTAAATATATGGAGTTAAAAAACATTTTAGGAAAGATATGGCCGAAAAAGTTTGCAGACTTTGGATGCGAAGGGGGAAATATTTTCCGAAATCTCATTTAAATTTTAAATAAGTTCCAAATAAGCATGGAGGGCTCCCGAAGCTTTGATGGCCTGCAAAATGGCAATCAAGTCCCTGGGAGTAACACCAATTGAGTTCAGTCCCTTAACAACATCCCCCAGGGATATACTATTGGGAATGACAAGAAGTTTGTCTTTCCCTTCACCTACTGCTAACCGGGTTCGAGGAAGAATAACCGTTTCAGCATTTTCCGGTGCCAGTGGAGGAGGTTGATCCGCAATCGGTTCTTCATTAATATTTATGAATAAGGCACCATGCGCAACAGCGACAGAAGATATTTTCACGTTCTCGCCCATCACTATGGTTCCAGTACGCTCATCAATAATAACTTTGGCTTCCGCATCCGGAGTTACATTAAGACTCTCAATTCTTGTAACAAAACGGGATGTATTATTCATATATAGCTCAGGAACCTTTACCTGCACTGCTCCTCCATTTATTATTGAAGCAAGCGAGTCTTTCATATCATCATTGATCGCTCTACTGATTCTGCTGGCAGTGGTGAAATCCGTTTTTTTCAGTGCCAGAATAATTTCATCTTTGGAGTTGAAGTCATACTCAATCTCTTTTTCGACTTGACCTCCGTTGACAATTCTTCCTACCGTTAAATGATTTTTCTGGATGCCCCGGGCACTTCCCGATACGGAGAAACCACCAATCGAAAGGGGGCCCTGCGCTACTGCATAGGTCTCGCCATCAGGACCTTTTAAGGGTGTCATTAGCAACGTTCCCCCTTGAAGACTTTTGGCATCACCCAAAGAAGATACCGTCACATCGATATTATCCCCTTGTTTGGCAAAAGGAGGGAGATCAGATGTTACGATAACAGTTGCAACATTCTTAAATTGCAACTGGCCAATTTCTGCAGTGGGAATCGTGACACCCAATTTTTTCAGCATACTGGCAATCGCCTGAATGGAGAAAAACACATTGACAGCACTATCACCTGTTTTCGTCAATCCAATTACCAATCCAAAACCGATCAATTGATTGCTTCGGACTCCTTCAATGCTGGATAAATCTTTTATCCGAGCAGAATGAGCCGGGCTTGCGAGGAAAAATACCAGTATAAAAACTGCCCAGAGTTTTTGTCCGAAATAATGATTAAACATACTTTCCTCAGTTTATGATTTATGGTTAAGCGCTTAGTAAGACATATGAAAGGGTGCCTGTATTTCCATTACCCACATCTGTGACTGTGATCGTAAAAGTTTGATCGCCCTCAATAGCAGAGGGCAATGTAGCTGGTGAAGTGATCACAATTGTAGTTCCTGTGGTTACTGTAGTTGGAGAAAGTGCATAAGTACTACCCGTATTGTTATTAGCAATGGTAGTATTGAAACCTACCCCTGAACCATTAGTTGCAACTGTTATAGTATCATCAGCGCCTACTGCAGGTTGCGTTGCACCGGCAACATCGAATGTCAGTGCCAGACCCGCACCCGGAACCGTTATCGTTGCTGTCGCAGTGTTGCCCACGGCATCGATTGCAGTCACAGTGGTGGTACCGATTGTTGCACCACCAGTAAATACACCTGTATTTACTATTATGGTTCCCACACTTGTGTTTGAACTTGTCCAGGAAAAAGGTGTCGTGCCACCAAGAGGTGTAAAAGTCAAATCAGCTCCCGTTGTAACAGTGGCTGTACTTGGTACTATTCTTAACGTAGTTGTAGAAGGCGCAAATGGATTCCCTTCCTCAAGAGCTCCCTGGCAAGCTACAAAAACTCCAAAGGACAACAAAAGAAAAAGGACTCCCTCTTTTCTTTTCTTCTTAAATCGTTCTTTTGAAATTTTTAATAAATTATTCATAAATTAATTAGTTATAGAAACCGCAGTCGTTGCAAAGACATTATCTATCGAAGCAGTTACGTAAGCGAGGCCTTGAGTAGTACCTGGTGCCAATGTTGTAGTGGCTCCACCTCCAGCGTTGGTAGTGAGTGAAGCTGCCCCCAGAGTTCCCCGTGTCGTTGTTAACGCAACCGTCGCTCCTTCAACTGGAATTGAGTCCGTTGTAACGACCGATACACTTATAGTTGTCGAACCTGCGCCAGCAATTGAAATCGTATTGACCGAAGCTGTAATCCCCAAAATGTTTCCAAGACTGCTCGGTCCTGTCAATTCTTCCACTTCGGCCGAACAGCCCCATGAAATTCCAATAGCTATCAGAAATAGCAATATAAGTTTTTTGATGGTCATTTTATTTTTCATAATAATTTTCTTAAAAGGGCCATACTTTACTCAAGACTCTAGCCAGCCAGCCTTTTCTTTGCTCATCCGACACCACTCCTTCTCCTGTCAGGCTTATCGAAGCATCAGCTATCAATATTGAGGAAATTATATTGTCGAACCCTATATCTTGAGGGCGAATAAGACCACGCAAAACCATGATCTGCTCCTCGTTATTCACCGTTACCGAGCGTCGACCTTCAATCCTGAAGTTTCCTGTCGGCAAAATTTCCGTAATGATTGCGGAAATTGTTCCCGTTAAAGTGCCATTGCGAGTTACTATACCGTTGCCCTGGTTGGAATTATTGATGCTAGCACCTACCGTTGGGTCAAACTGGGTTCCCATACCCAAAAAATTCTGAATACCCATGTTACTCGGCAATCCCAGTATGTTGGGCGCTTGCATATCCATCGTGGTAGCTTTTGAAGTATTGGTAGTGGCCGACTGGCTTGAGGTCGCGGTTTCGTTTATCGTCACTGTGATGATATCACCCACCGCCACTGCCTTATCATCCCTGAACAAAAAATTACCCCGTGTATTGCCTGGCCAAAGTGCCCCCTCCTTGGGTTCAAACTTGCTCTCCTTTGCATATAAGTGCTTCGGAATGACAGTTGAAGTACTATCAACCGCCCTGTGTGAAGTTGAACATGCAGATAGAAAAAACACTAGGAAGAGGAAGAAAATTCCGATCGCTTTTATATTAAAAATTCTCATTAAAAACTCACTTTCACTGTATTAGAATCTACCAACCTTCCATAAATTGTTTTTTTAGACTCCATATTTAGCACCCGAACCATTGCATCTTCGTAACCATCTTCTTTTAAAATTCCCGGTGTGGTTATTTTCATTCCACCTTTTTCTGCTAAAATTATAATTTTATCCCCCTTATTTCCCAGAGCAGGTTTCTTTATAAAGTTTGGGACTAGTATTTTCCCAATAGACAAATTTCTGGCTGCTTCAAATCCCAATGCATAGTCAATATTTTTGATTGCATTTCTCAATGGACGCTCTGTTTGAATGGTTCCCAATTGAACGTCCTCGTTTGATAAAATTTCTCCTTTTCTTACCGGGCGAATTGTTTTGATTACTTCCTGCGATACCAAAACACGACTGTTCAACCTAATTCGTTTTTGGAAATGGTCATTGACTCTTATTTCCATAGTCATGGGTATTCTTCCCGCTTTTTGATTGCTTCCCCTTGTTTTGTAAATAAATTTCTTTTCCCCAGAAGGGAGGTTGATATCTCCACCTTCGTAATAAACATTTATTTCCAGGGATGTTTTGTCCCAAGGCAAAGTTCTCGCTAAATGATCCACCGCACCTTGTTTAATTTCTTCTGCCGTTATTATTTTTGTTTCACTTGCATTCGCAAAGTTTTCAAAAAAAGAAATCAAACATAGACATATAATAAATATTGAGATTACTGAGTAAACTATTCTATGAATAATCATTTTCTTTTACCGTTTCATGTTGTTTGCAATTTGCAGCATCTCGTCTGCCGTTTGTACCGTTCTTGAGTTCACTTCATAAGCCCGCTGTGCCGAAATTAGATTTACCAGTTCCTCAACAACACTTACGTTCGAAAGTTCAATAAAACCCTGCTGGGTCGCTCCCCTGTCTTGACTTTGCGGATTTCCAATAATTGGCGTTCCTGAAGCATCTGTTTGCCTGAATAAATTGAATCCCGCTGCCTGGAGACCTGCTTCATTTTGAAAAGTCGCCAGCTGAATCGTCCCTACAATAGTAGGAGCCGGAGAACCGGGTTGGGTTACCGATATACCTCCTTGAGAATCAATGGATATATCCAAGGCATCTTGGGGGATTGTTATTGCTGGTTCCAATACTAATCCGTCCGATGTTACTATCTGCCCCGTGTTGTCCAGCTTGAAAGAACCCGCACGTGTATAGGCAAGTGTTCCATCCGATTGGGTGATTTGGAAAAAACCTTTTCCCTGGATCGCAATATCGAGAGGATTCTGTGTTTGTGAAAAATCTCCTTGTATAAAAACTTTCCCTATGGAAGCTGTTTTGACTCCCAGGCCCAATTGTGCCCCGTTAGGTACCTGCTGACCATTAGGCGATAGTGTTCCCACTAGCCTTAAATTTTGATATAGGAGATCCTGGAATTCTGCTCTGCTTCTTTTAAATCCAGCCGTATTGACGTTCGCCAAGTTATTTGAAATTACGCTCACATTTACATCTTGAGCATTCATTCCTGTTGCCGCTGTGTATAAGGAGCGAATCATTTTCTATATTCCTTTCAATTTATATATGTCACGGAAGGACTAACCCACTCTTCCAATATTATTTACTGACTGGTCATCCATGCTATCTATGGCCTGAATCATTTTTTGATATGTTTCAAATAACCTTAGTGTTGCCATCATGTCTGTCATTTCTTCAACTGATGAAACATTGGAGTTTTCCAAATATCCCTGCCTCATAATGGCATCGGTGGGTTTTTCTTCTGCCTTAGGATCATTTTGTCGATACAATCCATCTCCTAGTTTTTCAAGGTTTCTTTTGTCTTCAAATTTCACCAGTTTTATGCTTCCTATATTCGTGTTTACCAGCCCTGTCCCCGCAAATATATTTCCGCTGGGATCAAATGATATTTCTGCTCCCGGAACGTCTATAACTATTGGTTGACCTTCCTTACTCAATACCGGTTCCCCTTTTTGATTCACCAACCTGTTTGCTGTATCCAACCTGAAGTTTCCGTTTCTTGTGTAACGAATTCCTTCTTTAGTCAAAATACTAAATAATCCATCCCCATTTAGCGCCAAATCTAAAGGTGCAGCTGTTTCTCTTAATGACCCTGGCGTGTGGTCGGTATATTGATCTGTGATTGCTACATAAGAAACATTTGAATTTGATTTATCCGGAGGTAACAATTCATTTCTTCCGGCTTCCAGACCCGAATCTGGTGGAAATGGTGGCATTAATTCTTTAAATGCAAGACGGTCCCGCTTATAACCGGTACTATTAACGTTCGCCAGGTTATTAGCGATGACCTCCATTTTTTTACCCTGCTTTAATCCAGCAGAGGCCGCTATATATATTCCTTCGTGCATTTAATTTAATCCCCTGTTTTCTATTTTAACTATAGATAGCAAAAATTGTACCAAAGGTTGCGCATTCAAACGTTTATAGGTATTGATACGTTAACCCTATTTATTTAATAGGGTTATAGGTTTTATTTTCTATAATATTTTTTTGTGTTTTATTGTACCGTCAATATTTCCATGGTAATTTGTGCCTCGCTTAGTCAAAAATCCCCTGTTTTTATTCTCCCCGAATTGTTTTCATTTAGATTGGAATCTTTTTGTTCATGATATAATCCAATACTTGGGTATTTATTGAATTTTATGAACAATTTTCAGGTGAGGGTATGATGGAGATTATTTCTATCGATGAATTGCATGATAAAGTTACGGAGATGGGTGAAAACAATTTAATTCTTGATGTTCGATCTCCTGAGGAATATTCCGCAGGTCATATTGAGGGATCTCAAAATACACCTCATGAGGAAGTCAGTGGTATTGCTGGGGACTTAGGTAGTTACGATAAGGTATATGTTCATTGCAAAATGGGTGGGCGCGCAAAAATGGCATCGGAGGCATTGATCAATGCCGGGCTTGACAATATTGTTTGTGTGGGAAATGGTGGTATGGAACGTTGGAACCAAATGGGCTGGCCGATAAAAAAATAGGACGTATTGAAAATAAAAAAAACCCAGGAAGAGAAACCGCGTTAGCGGAATCTCCCCTGGGTTTATTTTTTTGATCTAACGGATTTCTCCGCGTTAAGACTTAGTACTGCAGTTCATTCCACTGCGTTACAGCCTTCTGACCATTTCTTTCTTTGTTCTGACCA
>JAJDBI010000163.1 GCA_029261435.1 Nitrospinaceae bacterium | reverse complement strand
CGTCCCATGCCTCCTTATGGAGCAATTCCGGGATTGGAGATAAAAGGTGCTCCTATACAGAATTGGCAGGAACTGATGGGTTTGACCCAAAAGGAACGAGAAATGGTGATCAAACCTTCGGGTTTCTCACCGGAATCCTGGGGGAGCCGAGGGGTTGTGATCGGGCACGATGTTTCCGGGGAAGTCTGGCAGGAAACGTTGATGAAAGGCTTACAACAGTTCCCCGACCAAACTTCGATATTACAGAAGTTTTACAAGGGAAAGAGGGTACCGGTTTCTTATCTGGACCCAAAAACAGGCCAGATGGAAACCATGCAGAGCCGAGTGAGACTGACGCCTTATTATTTTGTGGTGGATAACTCCACTCATTTGGCGGGAATTCTGGCAACACTTTGCCCGCAGAATAAAAAGAAAATTCACGGCATGGTAGATGCGGTAATGATGCCCTGTGCCATAAGAGAGTAGTTTTATTATGATGAAGCTCTATAATATTGACGGGTGCGGTTACTGCGCCATGGTCAGAGAAGTGCTGGCACAAATGAGCCTGGAGTATGAAAAAGTAGATGTCCCATGGCCCCATCATGAGCGCAAGGAAGTTCACGAAGTGTCGGGGCAAACCACCGTCCCGGTTTTGGTGGATGGCGATACCGTTCTTGACGATGAATACGATATCATCGACTATCTAAAAAAGACCTACCCGGTCAATTCTTAATCTCTCACGAAAATAAGGAAAAAAATGGAGCCTTGGCAACAACAACTCAGCCAGAGCGCGGTGAAGATCAAAGACCTGCCGTTCATCCCCGAATCTTCAGAGTATCGGGAGCGACTGGAAAAGGTAGGAGAACTTTACCCCATACGCATCAATTCTTATTTCCTGAATCTCATTAAGGGTCCCAATGACCCTTTGTGGAAGCAGGTCGTTCCTACCCTCGAAGAGTTGGACGATTATATTGATGGAGATACCCTGATCGCCGACCCGCTTAACGAAGAAGGCGACATGCCTGTACCGGAGCTGGTGCACCGCTATCCTGACCGGGTATTACTGATGATCAACAACCAATGCCCCATTGTCTGCCGGTTCTGCACAAGAAAACGAAAAATTGGTTTTCCCGGAGTCGTTACGCGCGAAACTCTCAGGCAAGGCATTGAGTACATCCGCAACAATCCTGAAATCCGCGATGTGATCATGTCTGGTGGAGATCCACTTCTCGTGCCCGATAAGGAACTGGACCGCATTCTTGGAGAACTTCGGTCCATCCCGCATCTCGAGATCATTCGTATTGGAACACGGGTCCCCGGAACATTACCAGCCAGAATCACAGAAAACCTGTGCTCGATACTGAAAAAATATCACCCACTATATTTCAACATGCATTTCAACCACCCTGCAGAGATCACTCCTGAAGTAGAAAAAGCCTGCGCCATGCTAGCAGACATTGGCATCCCATTAGGAAGCCAGACAGTTCTATTAAAAGGAGTCAATGACGATTCACTTATCATGAAAGAGTTGATGCAGAAATTGTTGAAGAACCGTGTCAAACCTTATTATATTTATCAAGCTGATATGACTGAGGGTACAGACCATTTTCGTACCTCTGTGCAAAAAGGGCTCGACATTATCAGAGACCTCATGGGCCACACTTCAGGCATGGCAGTGCCTTATTTCGTAATCGATGCTCCGGGAGGAGGCGGCAAAGTAAGACTGCTCCCCAACAGTGTTGTCGAACACAACAAGGATGAAGTTGTCATAACCAATTACGAAGGAAAAGTTTTCCGCTATAGCCAGCCGGATGGAAAAAACGGGTCTTCCAGCGAAAACGGAAAGTCAAAACACCAGGATATGTGCCAGCTCCCCGCCTGAATAAATTCCTACCCCCTACAATTCGACTTCCTGATAGAATCACTCCAGTAGTCTTGATCCATTTCATATAAAGGATCAAATTTTCAAATCCAACAGAGCTAAACTTTTGAACCGTTATCACGCCCTCAGAGAACCTGTTCTCCTGTTTTTAGTGGGAGCCTGTCTGAGCATTTCGCAATTCGTGATGATCCGCGATTTTGTCACCATCCTCTATGGGGAAGAAGTGGTGATCATTCTGGTAACTGCTGCGTTCTTCATGGGGCTCTCCATCGGTTATTTTTTATCACTGAAATTTTCCGAAGAATTTTTTGAGTCCGCGTTTCTCATAATCGCTTTTCTGCACCTGACCTTTCCTTTCTCCTACAGAATGCTTGCAGTAGGAATAGCAAGGATGGACCTTGGCGGCTATTGGTACATGGCTCTAATGTTTGCCTATGCCTTGATATTCAGTTCCATCTTCGCAGTGTTTCTACCCCGACGCATTCATGGAGAAACTGCTCTGCAAAAAATGAAAGTTCTTTATTCCATGGAATTGATCGGTTTTGCGGCAGGATTCGCTGTTGTCGGCTTGAGCTGGAATAAAGGCGTCGACTTCATCATCCCCATTTACTGGGCTCTACTGGCAATTGTCATTCACCTGGCGTTGCAGAAGAAAACCTGGACAGTGGCTTTTGTGTTGATCGCTGTTGTCGCCGGTAGTTCTCTCACACAGATAGACCGGCACACCACCGCCCTGCTTTATGAAAACAAACATTCGTTCGACAAGGCCACCACTCTGATGTCGATCAACTCGGCCTACCAAAAAGTCGAGGTGATTGGAGATGAAGATGGAGAACTCTATCTTTATTTAGACGGACTGCTGAACCTCAACGCTTCGGACCTCGAAGATTTGAATTACTACATAGCTGAAATCCCAGCAAGGCTCATCAAACCTGTTAAAACCCTGATAGTCGGAAATGGCACCCTCTCTTCAGTGCCCAAAGTCTACCCTCATTCAAAATTCGTACAGTCGGTTGAACTCGATGCCGGAGTCCTGCTAGCTGGAGAACAATTTTTCACCCCAACGCAAAAACTGGCAGGACTCGACCGTTGGAACCTGATCATCGACGATGGAAAACATTTCCTGAAAACCACAGAAGATAAATTTGATCTGGTCATTATGGACATCCCCTCTCCTCTAACTATTCAAGAGGCCATTCTTCATACAGTGGAGTTTTATCAACTGGCTCGTTCGAAGATGACAGCACAGGGGGTCATTGCCGTGCAATTGAGCGGCCCATTGCAACACAATAACCGCACACCTGCCCGAGTGGTCGCCGCATTGTCAAAAGCTTTCAAGCAGGTCATGGTGATCAACAGCGACAAGGCCGACCGCAGTTTCGCCTACGCTTCCCAGCAACTGCCGTTTAACAAATCTGATGTAAGAAAGATGACAAGTGACTATGAAGAGGACCTGGAAATCCTGTCTTCATTTGAAGTACCATTTTATCTCTCTAAAGCCGTGCCTCTCGCGGTGGACAATCTTGATCTTGTGCTCAGAAGAGGATGGGAACGTTTTACAGATCGGTACTTCGACGATGATTAAGTTTCCCGCTTACGCCTTTTTGACCGGACTGTATTTTTCCACTCTACAGTTCTGCTATTTAATTCTTCTGCAGATCAATATCTCTTCCGCCTACCTGACCTATATGATCATCACCGCTTCCTGGCTCGTTGGCTCTATCATCGGACTATGGTTGAAAAATCTGGACAGGAATATTGGAGTCGGGCTCGGCCTGTTCTGTTACTACAGCGTTTACGCACTGGTCTCGAATATGCCGTTTTCAAGCTTTACTCTCATACTCGCAGCGGTGGGTTCCTGCATAACCGGCCTGTGGGCTGGACGTTTCTTCACCTTTATCCTGCATCAATACAAACAGGTGGATCAGATCTTCTTTCACGAGAACAACGGCTTCTGGATGGGGATCGTAATGTTTTTTCTGGGATTCACTCTACTGGGAAGACCCTTTGTGTTCTGGGCTCCCATGACACTGGCAGGGTTACTTCTTTTGAAACATCTTTGGATAAAAAAAATTAAGCTCTAAGAATCAATACGGGCAGGGTGGGTCGGCAATAATGAACTCACTGATAAACAAATTACCTTTTGTCACGCTCCCATCAATCAAAAGCCCGTTACTATTGTGACTGACAAAGTCAGATTTAAACTTATTTGCATCCCTTAAGATGTCAAGCTTGACCTTCGAGTTTGAAGTGAACTGCAAATCCGCATCTGCTTCATTGGGGTCGCCATCTTCATCAACACCCGAGGGGCTATCTATAATTTGCACATATAAATTCCCCGTACTTTTCTTCACCTTTCTACAATACTTGACCCGCACATTGCCAATTCGCGTTTTGAAAATACCATATTTTGTCAGACCTCTTGCCGTCAAGTCTCCGGATTTAGATCTAAGCTGGACAGCTTTCGAATTCACATCCGCCAAAACCGCTCCACTACCAGAACTGACATGCACATACCTCTTCATACCGGAAACAGTAACCGTTGCCCGGTTCGAGCAAATACCAATGTGCCGATTCACATAGATGCTCTGGTCACAATCCGCTTTCGCATCTATATCCTTGTCTTTATCTTTGTCTTTATCTTTGTCTTTGTCTTTATCTTTGTCTTTATCTTTATCTTTATCTTTATCTTTGTCATCATCATGGCTGTGGTTATGATTCCAGCCATGATGGGAACCCGAAGTATGCCAATGGCTATGCTGAAAATTACCATGACTATGAGTATGAGTATGACCCGAGTCGGCTTCTGCCAGGGAAACCATAGAGGAATCAGAAAACAACATAGGGTTGGTCCAACCCACAACCATTAACACCAGTATGGCTACGGAAAAAACTGCAATAGTTTTAAAAATCGGACGATTCATCCTTTTATACTCCAACTTTGTTTTCCAATCATAACCTTCTTCATTGACCCGGCCAATATCTACTTAAAATACGCCACTTGGCGGGGGACCTATATGCATCACCTTGCGAGCCTCCACCTTGATGGTCATCTCACAATTACTGGCACCGCTTTTGGGTTTGGTCAAAATCTGAAGACTTTTCTCGCCATAATTGTCAGTCGATATAAATACACGAAAACCACATTTATCACCGCCGGATACTTTATCTATTTTTACCGAGCACTTTTTACCCGAAACTCCAGTAACCAGAATATTGGGCCCGGACGCATCTTCTGTTGCAATAAAATCCTCGTGATAGAGAATCTTAAGAATATTGACATTTTTACAATCAAAAACAGTACGCGGCATACTGTCTTTTTTATAACAATACTCATCACTATTATCTAAGTCACATTCCCCGTCATCATCCTTATCCTTGTCATCGTCTTTGTCTTTGTCTTTGTCCTTGTCTTTGTCTTTATCACTTGCTTCTGCCTTTGCGATGAACTCAGAGTCTGAAAAAAACACCGAACTCTCTGCACCGGTAAAAACAAAAAGCAAAACCAGAAAGAATAAGGTCAGAGGATTCATGATGAGGTGTTTGGTATGCACAAAATTCTCGCTATACTCTTGGTTTAAAATCTTAGCAATGGACATGCTTAGTATAAAAACTGACAACAGGCAGTACAAGCATAAAATTTCCGCTAAATTCTTAAAAACCAATAATATGCGATAATTCAGCCGATTTAAGAGGAAATTAAATCAGCACATCTCATCTTTTTTGACAAGCCTTTTTTCTACTCCTATAATTAAAGTCATAGAAGGCTTGACAAATACCTTAGAGAGTTTGGGCATGAAATTTTTGCATAACAAAAATGGATTCACCCTGATCGAAATTATCAGCGTTATTCTGGTGATGGGTGTCTTGGCTGCAGTCGCTGTTCCCATGTTTGATTCTACAGCAATAGATGACTCTATGGCAGCCAACACCATTCAGGCAGACATCCAGTATGCTCAGGAACTGGCCATGACGCGAGATCAAAGCGTCAGCATCACTTTTCAGCGAAATGCAGTGAGCTATGATGTTCCAGCTGACCCGAATGGTGTATACCCTCTCGAGACACGTGAACTACCTAATAATGTAGTGATCGTCTACCCCCTGACCACTACCATTACTTTCAATAGTTTTGGCGAAAAATTGAACGCGACAGAAACTTTTTATATCAGGTCTGGAGGCACTCTGGCCCCCTGGAATCCTGGAGACCCCCCACTCACGTTACCTTCTGGAGAACTTACAGCTATAACCGTGGAGCAGTTTACGGGAAGGGTTACGGTGTCTTAATGAAACCATGGAAGCTCAGACTGGCAGCTGCTTTTAAAGGGGATGCCGGATTCACGATCATAGAAATCATTGTCGCTATAGTTATCATAGGCATTACTGTTCCAGCTATCATGACTCAATTCTCAGGGTTGGAGGACGCCAAGAGGCCAGAGTTCACCATTCAGGCTTCGTTTATAGCTCAGAAAAAAGCTGAAGAACTGGCCAGCCAGTTTCGCGATACAATCACCACCGCCTGCCCGGAAGTCACTGCCAACACAACTACAGACGGGGACTACACAATCGCTTGCATATCAGAACAGGTGGATGCAACAGATCCTGACTCTTCCACAACGTCAACATTCGGAAGAAAAGTTACACTCACAGTGGGCCGCACGGATGGCGCAATGGCCGGCTTGGTCTTCAATACTTTAATAGCATTGGACGACCCATCATGATGAAGAATCAAAGCAAATTTAATGAGTGGAATAGCTATCTCAGGAATCCCCATGGATTCACACTGATAGAGATAATTCTTGCCATCATTCTTCTAGGCATCATAGGTATCTTTTCCACCCAGTTCATCACCAGCATCTCTCAGTCTGCACAGCAGACAACCAGCCAAAAAGGGTTGGTGGACGATGCCAAGCTGGCGATGGAATATATCCTGCGAGAAGTTCGAGTCGCATCAGAAAACAATAACGACATCACCTACAGCTCCAGCGCAACATCGACTTCGATCACTTTCGACAAATTCAATGGCTATACGGTAGACACGAATGCAACAGCCATTAATTATTCCTGGAATAGCACGACCAAAGCTCTGACACGAACCAGCGGATCAGTCACCACAACTCTTGCAACTCAGGTAAACAGTTTCACAATAGTTGAATCGCCAGCTGTTGACAGTGATTTTTATGTTTTCACCATTACCTTGCAAGGACCTAATAGTGAGAACTTTACCCTGCAATCTGGAGTGAGGCCAAGGTCTACCACGATATGAAAAACTTATTCCACATAAGAATTACTTCGCCCCTCAACAATGAAAAGGGTGTTGCCGCGCTGGTCACTATCATCATGGCAATTATCATTCTCGGGTCTATTGCCTTCAATTTTATCGCTGAGACGCGGCAGAAACAATCTGGATCGATCCTGACTTATACTTCTACCAATTCCCTGATGATTGCCGAAGCGGGGCTGCGCTTCACCCAGAAATGCCTGCTGGAAGTAGATGCCACTTGGGGATGCCCTACCTCTCTGCAGAATGCAGGAGACTGGACCACGATCACCGCAACAGAGAACTTCAACAAGGATTTTGGTGGCGACGGTAACTTCGCAATAAGCTTCCCTGTGCACGCCAGCAATGATGAAGACAATATTTTTGTAACGGCTACGGGGACATTCCGGGGGGGGCAACGGTCTCTTTCCCGTTTCATCTCAAGGATCTGTGTTCTGGGCGAAAATGCCATCACATCCTGTCTTGGAACCACCACCAAGAACAACTCACTTATAGATCCCCCGCTTCCTGATCCGCCCATTACTGGCGAATGCCCTGAAGATCCTCCTGGTATTGTTGGGCCGTTTTCAGATGCTCCAGTAGAGTGTGACAGTTGTCCGAGTGTCTCTTGCCCACACTTTGATACAGGGGATCATTTACTTGCAGGTAATTGGCTCGACCCGTCTTTCACCCGTTTTTGCGACTTCAAAATGAAGAACGGTGAGGTGGTTAAAACCCATGTGGGTGATCACAATAATATTGTGGTGAAGAAAGACTTTGAAATTATAAACAACTCCACGTTAAGAGTGAATGATGATGCGGTAGACCCTCTAGATGCGACCAAAGACACAACCATCACAGTTTATGACGATGCCACAATAAAAAATAATGGCGAGATCAAGGTCAAGGGAACCCTCACTCTAAATGTCGGTGACAAGTTTGACATGAAAAACTCTTCCCGAATAAATAACACACAGGGCGAAGCAGCCAATGCCTCGGTATGGGCAGAAGATGATGCTTCCATTAAAAACTCTTCTCTGCTTGTCGGATCTCTGGCCTCTGACGGAAAAATATCCCTCAAGAATAATGCAGAAGTACAAGGTGCCCTTTTTGGCTATAGCGTGGAACTCAAAAACAATGCAACGGTCATCTATACCGACAACGAAGACGCCGGAAGCAACACAACAGGTTATTCCCAGTGCACCTCCGGCGATATCGGACCCAACTGGTCTGAATGATTTATTAAGGCATTTTCAAATCCCACCCAACCCAGAAATCTGAATTTCCCCTGAAAATTCAATAGCTTCCAAATAAAACCTCTTGGAAGATGATATCGGTTTATGAGATAATTTCCCGGTTATCTCTGTAATTAAACAAAAAAAACCATGAAGTTTAAAATCCCGTCCCTAAGCAAATCCAAATCAGAAAAAAGTATTGGTTTGGATATTGGTTTTCACGACATTAAGGTTGTGGAGCTGATACGCAACGATCAGGGTTTTCAAGTCACCAAATTCGCTATTCGAGAAATTCCCTCTGCAATTCTTCAGCAAAAAGATCGCACCAGCGCACTGGGGAGCATGATCAAGAGTATGTTCTCCGATGCCAAAATCAAAGGCTCGTCGGTGTACCTTTCGATCACCGGGCATAATGTCATCATCCGCAATGCACTGCTTCCTAAAATGCCACCAGAAGAGCTGATCGACGCCGCCAAATGGAACGCCAAGGAAGAAGTGTTGTTCGATCTGGATAAAGCCGTGGTCGACAATTACATCATGGGTGAAACGGATAAAGATGGTGCAACACTTCTCGACCTGTTGAGCGTCATCGTACGGGGAGATGTGATCGACTTTATAATCTCCATCGTCAAGGCCGCCGGACTCAAACCCAATGGGGTCACGGTCGTCCCGCTTGCATTGTGGGACTATGACCATGCAATCAACCCTCAAGAACCCGGAGTCGTTACGAGCTACGCAGATATGGGAGCAGAGCGTACTCGTATTTATTTTGTCTGCGATGGACGTATCTTGTTTTCCAGAGAAATCCCTAACGGCAGTAACAACCTGACAGGGTGTCTGGTTGGGGAATATGAATTAGAAGATGGGAAAACCGTCATCATTGATGCGATACGTGCAGAACAAATCAAAAAAACATTTGGATACCCTGCCGAAGATAGTGAAGAAAAAACAGAAGAAGGAGTGCTATTAACACTGATTCGGGAACGGATGGAACCCATCCTGATTAAACAAGCCACTGAGATGGACCGGTCCATAGAATATTTTAAAAATCAGTACCGCAAAGACTCAGTAGACCGCCTGATTCTTTCCGGAGGAGGAGTTGGGCTACGTGGACTGTATCAATTTTTAAAAGAAAATCTGGATTTGGAAATTGACCGTTGTAACGTATTTATGCAAACCGCAACCCAGGATGACTTGATCTCCAAGGAAAATATGAAGCTGTATGGGCCCAGCCTGACTGTAGCGGCGGGACTGGCCTTAGGACAATGCGACAAAATCAATGTCTTACCGGAAAAATACCGCCCATCCCTTAAAAAAACCTTGATCAAGCTGGCTCCACTGGCTGCTGTATTTGTTTTATTCATCACTTTATATGGTTATAGCTCTAGCCTTCGATCTGAGGTTTCCGAAAAAACTGCTTTTCTGAAAAACCAGAAAAGCACCTTGGAAAAACTACAACTTCAAGCACCGGAACTGCAAAAAATTATGGGAGAGTTGTCAGACATCAAGGAAACTAAAAAAGCACTATATAAGGAAAAAAATCAACTCCCAGGAAGTTCACCCTTTCCATTCAATTTCGACCTGGTTTTTTCTGAAATCTCCCATAATATTGCAGATAATACCTCGCTTTCACAAATCTCTTATATTGCAATAGGTAATGAAGAAGAAAGTAGGGACGTAGACTTAACCCAAACTGGAGATGCCGACATCTCCGGCAAAGAACGGATAAAAGTATCAGGGGAAATTTTCGGGGGAGGACTGAAGGTTCAACAATCCCTGAAAGGGTTGCTTCAGGATTTAAAAAACTCTCCCCTTTTCAGCTCTGTCAAACTTATCAAATCAAGTCCTCTCGGAGAAGAACAGTATAATAGCCCGGGAATTCAATTTGAGCTTTATATTTTCCCGAAGTCCGACAACTCTGCATAAAACCGACAACTGAGCTTCAACTTATGGCTACAAAACCAGCAAAATCTGACCTTAAAAACCTTAGCATTCGGGAAATTGCAATTATAGTCGGGACCCTGATCACTGCCATAGGCTATGGTTATTACGAGTTTGAATACAGCGTGCAAATAAAAAAAATTGAAAAACTCAAAAAACAGTCAAAAGAAATCCAAATCACCACTGGTGCCTTCCAACAAGCATTGATCACCCCAGCACGCACCCAGAAAACAAAAACTGAAATAAAAAACCTTAAAGATGAAATCATCGAGTTGCAATTGTCCATCGAAAAAATCAAAGCCCGCTTAACCGGACAAGACCTTGAAATCCTCAATGAGCTTCAGAACGAGGCCGACTTTTATGGAGTATTTTTAAAATCCATCAAAACCAATGAAAGAAGTGTTTCTCACGCAGGTCTGAATTTGAAAGAAGTTTCTCTGGTCATGGAAGTTGAAAGTGATTACGATTCACTGAAAAAATTTGTAACTTCATTTAAAAACTTTCCTGCTGTCATTACAATTCAAAGCCTTGAAACTCTTCGCAATGAAAAAATCCTTCCAAAACTGGAGTCTCGCCTGCATATTAAAGTTGTAGTATTATGATTGAACTTTCTGAATCGTTAATTTGGATGATGAAACAATTTTCGGAGAGCCTCAGCTTTGAATCTCCCTGATCCAATTAATTCCCTGACCTTTGTCCTATTTACTTTCATCGCATTGGAAAGTGCTTCTGCTGCGGATGGCAGCCAACCACGTGTGAACCCTTTTGAACTTCCACCGGGCATTTATTCCCAGGAAAATGCCCCCAAAGAACAACCGCAAAACTTAAAACTACAGGCAATATACAATTTCAAAGATAAAGATATCGCCACCATCAGCGGAAAAAATTTCATAACAGGTGACTTCGCTTTTGGTAAAAGAGTGACCAGTATTTCTAAAAATCAGGTCATCCTCGATGCAGGTGGAAAAGAGGAAATCCTGATTCTCGAAAAAGCTGGGTTCAGGATCAGAAAGCACAATAAACAGTAATTCTGGGAATAATGCTTCTATTAGGTATTAGTTCAGTTTAATAAAAATTTATCTCTCCTCCGCCAGAAATTATCCAACCGTACTTCAGAGCTTAAAATAAAGCCCGATACCCTTTTCGAAATAAATTTGGCAACATGCCCCGTCAACCCCCACAAACCCACAGATTTTATTAGACTTATGGCATTTTTCGTTGTACATTAATTCAATGTAAGTTTGTTTAAATTTAACTAAATATATAATGTCCTATAATTCCACCATTAAGTCGACTTTTCGTAACTGGGGAGTTCTGATTTTGAGCCTGGGCTTGGTATCGTGCTCGGCTTTGGATTTGGCACGTTTAGGGAAAAGCCCTCCCAGTGAATCAGAAAAAGCGCAGGCGCAAAAACCTCCAACCCGCGAGGTAATAATTCCTGTAGCAAAAACGCCGCCCAGCAAACTGCCAGAGTCCTTGACCGAAATTCAACCTGCACTGGAGTTGAAAAAGCCCGAGCCAAAAGGAGTGCGCTTCACAATGTCGGCCCGAGGCGTTGATATCAAAAATGTTTTGTTCGCCTTGTCTCAGGAAATTGACCAGAATATTGTCATTGACCCGAATGTAAATAAACAGGCCACCGTAGACCTGAAAAACGTCACCTTGGAAGAAGCACTGGAAAGCTTACTACCTCCATTACACTTGGAATACACGATCGACGAGAAACTCATTCGGGTACGGCGCGAACAAATGCAGACCCGCACCTTTTTTCTAAATTACATTATTTCCAAAAGGGAAGGAAAGAGCGTATTAGAATCCAGCTCAGGCACTTCTGGCACAACCGCAGGAGATGCTACTACTACTAATTCTGATAACGGTACCATTGGTCGATCCACCAGTGGCGTTGAGGCCTCCGAGGAAACCGACATTTGGTCAGAGTTGGAAGCAGGACTAAAAACTATTGTCACCCCTTCGGTCTCAAGCCAGGCTAGTTCTTCTGATTCAGATGATTCGAATGAAGATTCCGGCCTCTCTGACACAGAGGATGCTTCTGGAAGTGATTCAGGAGGTCTGGTTTCAAGTCTTCTGGGAGGAGGAGGGGCAGGTTCCTCTTCAACAGTGGAATCAACTTCCGGCGACACTGATGAAAGCTCGACCTCTGCTGTTCAAAAAGATGAAGAAAGAGCTTTTTTAACTGTGAATAAGCAAGCCGGAATGATTCTGGTCAAAGACTATCCAGAAGTGTTACTTCAAGTCGCCGAGTTCATAGAAAATATTGAAGGCTCTATCCAGAGACAGGTATTCATTCAAGCTAAAATTATCGAAGTCACCTTGAACGATGACTACAAGCTCGGGGTCGATTGGTCTCAAGTGAGCCCATTCACAATTTCACACTCAGCAAACACCCTTCTCGGAGATACCAGCGTAGCAGGTGCAACCGGATTCACCTACGGCCTGGCTAACAGTAGTTTTAATATTGTTGTGGATGCCTTATCACAGCAGGGGCAGGTCAGTGTACTTTCCAGCCCCAAAATCGCCACATTGAACAACCAGAGAGCAGTGATCAAGGTGGGCACCGATGATATTTTCTTTACGCCGCAAGTCACCGCAGGTAATGTCAATGCCAATGCTACAACCGTATACGAAGTACAAACTGTAACTATCGGTATTATTTTAGACGTTGTGCCTCAAATCAATCCCAACGGTCAGATCATGATGAGCATCAACACCAGCATCACGGAAAAATCAGGTGAACGGACTTC
>JAJDBI010000162.1 GCA_029261435.1 Nitrospinaceae bacterium | reverse complement strand
CGATGGAGGAGATGTTAACAAGTATGTTCAAAAAGCCAAAGATTCCAACGACCCCTTCCGGCTAATGGGGTTCGGGCACCGAGTTTATAAAAACTTTGATCCGCGCAGTAGAATCATAAAGAAACTTGCCCATAAAATTTTTGACCGGGAGGCGAGTCACGAACCGCTTCTTGAGATCGCGCTAAAACTAGAAGAGATTGCCATCAAGGACAATTACTTCGTAGAGAAAAAACTATATCCAAATGTGGATTTCTATTCGGGATTGATTTACAAAGCTCTGAACATTCCCGTCAATATGTTTCCGGTTATGTTCGCGATGGGACGTCTACCAGGATGGATCGCCCAATGGAAGGAACTTCAAGAAGACGAACAGTTCAGAATTGGCCGGCCCAGACAGGTGTATACAGGTTACGCAGCGAGGGATTACGTTCCGATGCAAAAAAGAAAAGGGTAGAACAAAAACTCCTGAATCAGACAGGTTCAATGGTGCAGGTGAAAGGAAACTCTTCCATCGCGGCGGCGGCATGCACTTGCTCTACTTTAAACTCAGCCTGCTCCAGAGGCAGGGTGGCAACATGACCGGCACCTTGAAGATGGATTTCGTACATGAGTTTTTCGGCGGTCGAATAATCTTTACCGAACAGCTTAACCAGGACTCGGATGACAAATTCCATGGTCGTGACGTTATCGTCCCACATTATAATTTTATATAAAGGGAGATAGGCCTGACGGGTTTTCCCCTCAGACTCTTCGACAACTCCTGGCGATATAGGTAATGTTTCTACTGACATAATAACAAAATTGCCCTGAGAGGGCGAATGGGTTGAAAACCTGATGATTTATAATATTAAAATAATATTATAAAAAAAACAATTTTTTTCATTTTTTCGTCCTGAATCCATGAATCTCAAGCACCTACAACTCCTGTTTATGCTCACTTTGGGACTGGTTCTTCCCGGCATTCCCACCCATGCGGAACCAAAGTTGGCAACTTCCTTCACATTAGGTGAATACGATAACTTTCTCCCGACAGGAAAAATAACCCGGTTTTCCGGGGAAACTCTGTACTACGACATCAGTTTCCTGTGGTTTGAAAATGCCGCCTCTGCCAAAGTGAGTTTTTATGAAGAGCGTGGAAAATATTTTTCTGTTCTGGAAGCCAGCACTAAGGGTTTTGTCGGTTTTTTCACCGCATACCGCAAACATTATTATAAGACCGAGTTCGAAGTTGTTGGTAACGGTAGAAGACTACGGCCTAAAACCTTCCTGCGACAGGTTACGATTGCAAGCAATGCAGAAACCACCCGTCATAAGTTTGATTATTCCCGGCAATTGCATACCTGGGAAAAATACGATAAGGAAGAAAAGGTCGACAGCGGACAAAATGCTATTCCCGCCGAGAATGCTATTCACGATATACTTTCCTCTTTCTACAACATCAGAAATAGCGTTTATGGGAAACTAGAAAAAGGAAAGAAATTCACAATTAAAACCATCCCGGAAAAAGGACACGACGAAATTTCCGTACATATCTGGTCGGAGCAGGATCAGGAAAAATTCAGACTGGAAGAGGAACGAAAAAAAGGCGATGAGATGTTGCTCAATATCATTGTGCCAAAAGAAATTTTCAAAACCGAAACCGGCGAACTCATGGTCTGGTCATCCAGACACTATGTTCCGATTGAGACCACCGTCAAAGACTATATCCTACTGGGTGATCTGCACGCCCGATTCACCCACAGGGAAGCTCGCTAGCTTGCTGACCGTTTTAAACATCAAAAGCCAGGACAGGTGGGTCCTGCCAGATATTCACTTCTGTAGCCTCATCTAAATTGACCCCGCCGAACTGAACCGTATAGGGTTTCTCACCTTCGCAATCATACTCAACAGTGATTTTTTCAATTCCCCATTTCCCAGACTTTGGCCCGATCAGAGTTAGACTGTGGGCAAAACTGTTCACCTCAAAACTACCCTCGAAAGTTTTTCCTGCCTCCGCCGAACCCGTCACATTTTCAAATGGCATATTATGGTTATTGAAATTGAAGTGTACGGGTTCAGACATGCCCTGCGGACCAGTTTGAACCGACACTTTAAACGTATTAACTTTTGGCATGATTCACCTCAGGAAAAAAACGGGTTTAAGCCCGCAGTGTGATCAGTTTCATCAAAAATCGCGCCCACCTTGGGCACGGCTGTTCTGAAAGAAGTATGAATCCCCTGTTTGAGAGTCAAGTCAGCGGCGCTGCACCCTTGACAACCTCCACCCATTTGGATAGTGACAGAATTCCCTCTGACAGCCAATAAGCTGATGTTGCCACCATGCCCGGCCACTCCCGGGTTCACCTCGATATCAATCACCTTTTGAATGCCTTCGCGAACTTCTTCTTCAGTAGGCAGGTCTGCGATAATTTTTTCAGAGATGAGACTTTCACCCTCCTGTATCGTCTCTCGAATTGCCGTGCCCACTTCCTTGGCTAAAGGAGCCCAGTCGACGAGAGTTTTATCTTTGCGAGTGATTGTTACTGTGCATTCGCAGACCAAAACAGTCTCCACATCTTCCAGGGAAAAAAGTCTTTCAGCAAGCGATGAACCCGCCGCACTTTCAAAATCTGCAAAATACCAGGAGTGCCCGGTCATTAAGGAACGGTTGACAGTGAAAAGACATTGATCCCCTGTAGGCGAAGGCTGCGCCTTGATCAGAATTTCATCGGAATTTTCCGGGAAAATACCTTCAGAAATAACCGGAATCTGAAGAACCCTGCGAACATCAGGAAAACTTGGCTCCGTTTCAGGCTGGGAAGCTTTTTCAATTACCGGACTGGTTACAATCTCTTTTTCTTCAGTTTTTTCTTCAGCCGTCACGGATGATTCGGGTTCTTCATCCTGTTTCATACCTGTAAAAATACGCTTTATAAAATTCAATGGATTATCTCCTATCCAAATCGGTTGTCACACTAGTACAACAATAACGCCCTATTCTTCATATAGATGCCAGAATCATCAAAAAGTCGCAAATTCACCGGAAAAATCTCCTCAGATATAGCAAAACAACCCTGCAGACCTGATTTCTATGTGTCTTTGGTCTTCTCAGAAATGTTTTATGCACAGGTTTTCAGACATCCCAATGTAAGTACAGAATGTAGATTATGACATCCAATGTTTAATTTTCTATTGTTTCTAAATCTGTGACAAGGTTTTTGTTTTGGAGTAGATATTGATGGTGTAAATTCTTTCGTTCTGCGGTGGTAGGTCAGTTAAATATAAAACTTACGTGTACAATTTGCTATTGCAACGAGCGACAGCATAACGGGCACTTCAACAAGAACACCGACTACTGTTGCTAATGCGGCACCTGAATTTAACCCAAACAGGCTAATTGCTACGGCAACAGCCAATTCAAAAAAGTTGGATGTGCCGATCAATGCAGCTGGAGCTGCAATACTAAATGGAACCTTCCATAAATATGCCCAACCATAGGCCACTGCAAAAACACCATAACTTTGGATCAAAAGTGGTATAGCAATTAAGGCAATTACCAATGGCTTATCAATAATGGTCTGTGCCTGAAATCCAAACAACAGCACCACCATTGCTAAAAGTCCCATGATTGAAAACGGTTTTATTTTTGACGTAAAACTTTCAATGCGCTCATTATTGCTAGAACTGTCCAGGCCTTTACGAGTGAAATAGCCCGCCATAAGTGGAATTACCACGTAGAGCACAACGGATATGAAAAGTGTTTCCCATGGCACAATAATATTTGTTACGCCTAAAAGAAATGCTGTAATCGGCGCAAATGCAAATATCATTATGATGTCATTAACAGAGACTTGCACCAAGGTATAATTCACGTCACCGCGCACCAATTGGCTCCACACAAAAACCATTGCTGTACAAGGGGCAACACCCAATAAAATCATTCCTGCTATATATTCCTTTGCCGTTTGTGGTTCAACAAGACCAACGAACAAATACTCAAAGAACAAGACACCTAAAACCGCCATCGTGAAAGGTTTAATAAGCCAATTCACAACGAGTGTTATGCATAGACCCTTTGGTTTTTTTCCAATGTCCTTAATTGATGCAAAGTCTACATTGACCATCATTGGATATATCATTATCCAAATAAATACCGCTACAACAAGGTTTACGCTGGCGTATTCTATTTCGGCTATAGTCTGGAATTGATTAGGCAAAGCAACACCCAGTCCAACTCCTGCCAATATGCATAGTCCCACCCATATGGAGAGGTATCGTTCAAACAAGCCCATAGGGGATATGTCTTTAGATGTCATTATTATTCCTTCTTATATATGGGGAGGTTAACTAAAAGCTTGATCCTTCTTTCAAGTTCTTCTATAAGTTTTCCCAGGGGTAGCTGTCACATTTGAAAAGCATTTTCGAGCAATTCTATTTCCCATGAATCAGGTGGATCCAATGTCAGAGCCACCACATCGAATCGCATGGGTTTGTCCGAGACTCTCTTCTGGACCATAAAGCTTTGAGCTGTCTGGATAATCTTTTTCTGCTTGGTGGGAGTCAAGGCATCAAAAGGGTGACCAAATTCATGATCCGAGCGCGCCTTAACTTCGATAAAAACGATCACCCCGGCCTGTTCGGCGATGACATCTATTTCCCCTAGTTTGGAACGGAAGTTTTTTTCAAGAATCCGGTAACCTTTCTTTTTTAGAAAGGCTATCGCGGCAGACTCACCTTCACGGCCAAACTGCAATCGTTTCTGAGTCACGGACTACCTCCATTCGGCGTGTGGACAACCAGCGCTAACTTTATATAGCGAGCAAGAGCTATCTCGGATCAATCAAATTCTTGATTACTGCGGTTGGCTTCACGCTTTGAGCGGTCGCGTAAGCGTCACCGCCCCATTGCTACCGGTCGCTGGCCGGTTAATGAGCAGTGTTCCAGTTATCTCCCCAGCCGATATCTACCACCAGAGGAATTTTAAGGGGCATCACCTCTTCCATTTCTTTTTTAACCAGGGCTCGCATTTCCTGTTCCTCATCCTCCGGGCATTCAAACACCAGTTCATCATGAACTTGCAGGATCATTCGGGATTTTAATTTTTTCTTCCTGATTTGTTCTGCCAGTCGAATCATCGCCAGCTTGATCAGATCCGCCGCACTTCCCTGCACCGGAGAATTAATCGCAATCCTTTCAGCCGACTCGCGCACTTGCCTGTTCTGGCTCTTTAGATCAGGTAGATATCTTTTCCGGTTCATGATCGTCAACGTATAGCCAACCTCCTTGGCTTGGGCTACCGTCTCTTCCATATACACTTTTACTTTTTTATAAAGCGCAAAGTATTGATCGATGAATTTTTTGGCATCCTTGGGGTAAATTTTCAACTGCCTCGACAGACCAAAAGCACTCAAGCCATAAACGATGCCAAAATTTACCGCCTTGGCCATTCTTCGAGCTTCCGCATCCAGACGTTCAGGAGAAGTCCCGAATATTTCACAAGCCGTACGGGTGTGGATGTCTTCTCCCATTTGAAACGCATCCACCAGAGCCTCATCCTCAGAAAGATGCGCCAGAACCCGCAATTCCACCTGCGAGTAATCCGCCGAAAGCAGATGGTTGCTTCCCTCGGCGACAAACGCTTTTCTTATCTCGCGCCCCATTTCGGTGCGAATCGGAATATTCTGCAGGTTCGGGTTACTGCTGCTTAGCCTGCCTGTCGCCGCTACAGTCTGATTGAAAGAGGTGTGAACCCTTCCTGTCTTGCTGTAAATATCCTCCTGTAAAGCATCGACGTACGTGGACTTAAGTTTGCCCAGTTGACGGTAAGTCAGTATCACATCTGGAAGGTCGTGTTCAGCCGCCAATTGTTCCAGCACCGATACATCGGTGGAATAGCCACTCTTGGTTTTTTTGATAACCGGCAGTTCCAGCTTCTCGAACAGAATTACCGAAAGTTGTTTAGGCGAGTTGATATTAAACTCTTCACCAGCAAGCGAGTAAATTTCCTTTTGCTGCTCTTCAAGCTTTTGTTGTATCAGTTGAGACAGTTTTTGAAGATGGCTCTTGTCAAGTTTCATCCCATGAAGTTCCATTTCTGCCAGAACGTCTATGAGAGGCAGTTCAAGTTCTAAAAGGAGCTTGAGATCATCATTCTGTAAAAGTGGGGAAAGCTTTTCATACAATCGCCAGGTGATATCCGCATCTTCCGCCGCATATTCGGTAGCACGTTCAACATCCACCTCATCAAATCCGATCTCTTTAGACGCGGTGCCCACCACATCTTTATATTTAGTCGTGGTGTGACCCAGGTAGTCACGGGCCATATCATCCATATTATGTCGTCTGCCAGAAGGGTTCAAAATATAAGAGGCGAGCATGGTGTCGAAAGCAACTCCCTGCAGGTTGACACCTTCATTCCTCAACACAATTAAATCGTATTTGATATTCTGGCCCACTTTCTTAAGCTTCGGGTCTTCGAGTATGGGTTTGAGTTTCTTGAGAACCCAATCGAGGTCCAATTGGTCGGGAACCCCCAAATATCGATGGGCCAGCGGAATGTAGCAGGCCACTCCTGCTTCACAGGATAACGATATTCCAACGACCCTGGCTTGCACCGGATGCAGGCTTGTGGTTTCGAGATCCAGCGCGAAAATTTTTGATTTATTTAATTTTTCGACCCATCTTTCCAGATCTGCCTTGGTGAGAATAGTTTCATAATGGCTCTCAATTGCCGGAGAACTCACCTCAGGATCATCTCCCAGCTCTCCAAGCAAAGAAGAAAACTCAAACTCCGAAAATAGTTTTCTCAACTCAGAGTTATCAGGAGATTTAAACTTCATATCCTCGAGCCCACCCGGCAACTCCATGGTGGTGTTGATCGTCACCAGTTCACGGCTGAGCAAAGCCATATCTTTATCCTGCACCAGCTTTTCCTTTAGCTTTGCCTTATCCACTTCATCAATGCGTTCATACAATTCATGCATCGAGCCAAACTTGCGGATGAGTTCTGATGCGGTTTTTGGTCCAACCCCTTTAACGCCGGGAATATGATCGCTGGAATCGCCCATCAATCCCATCACATCAATCACCTTGTCAGGAGTCACACCAAATTTATCCTCCACCTCTTCAACACCAAACCATTTATTCTTCATGGTATCGAGCATGCGGATATCAGGACCTATCAACTGCATCATGTCCTTATCTCCACTGACGATGACAACCTTAAAACCTTCCCCCGCCGCCTTTTTTGCCAGTGTTCCAATGATGTCATCCGCTTCATAACCAGGAACCCGGACACCATGAATGTTATAGGCCTGCACCAAAGGTTCAAAATATGGGAATTGTTTAGCCAGATCTTCAGGAGGTGCATCCCGGTTGGCTTTGTAGTCCTCGAACATCTTGTGACGGAACGTCTTTTCCTTGCTGTCGAATGCCACCGCCAGGTAATCCGGCTTCTCATCCTTCACCACCTTCTGCAACATATGGATAAATCCATACAAAGCGTTGGTGGGAAATCCTGTGGATGTGGATAAAAATTGCCGGATACCAAAATAGGCCCGGAAAATGTATGAAGAACCATCTATCAGATAGAGGGATTTAGCTTTGTTCATGACAACCTCATAAGTGTGGAAATGCTGACCAAGTATAAAGTCGTGGCTTTACCGTGTCTAATTAATTGTGTTATTATTATCATTCCATCTAATTATGAACTAATTGAATTAAAAGGCTTAAATTGGAGCCCTCCACAAAAATACACGCCCCCAAAGATTCTGCAGAAAATCAGGATGCACAATCGATCATTGAAACTGCCCGCAAAGTTCTGAACATCGAGAGTCAGGCGATAGCAGAACTGGGAAGCCGAATTGATTCTCAGTTCGTAGATGTCGTGCATCATCTGAATCAGTGCAAGCATCTGGTTGTTACTGGTGTTGGAAAATCCGGACTGATTGGGAA
>JAJDBI010000161.1 GCA_029261435.1 Nitrospinaceae bacterium | reverse complement strand
AATCTGCCATACCGGCTGTTGCCGAACCTTTACCATGTCGGACTATAACAGGAATGGTCACCCCAAAGATGGGAGTCAATGAGATTTCTAGTTTTTCATTCCCTGGCGCTAATGTCTCAATGTCTTTTCCCGAGTCTTTTGGGGGTACGGTGCTAAACAGCATGTGAGAACGGTATTCACCGGGCTGAAGGTCACTTTTTTTACGTAAAAGTAGTCTGACAGTCTGAGAGGCACCGGGTTCAATCTCTATCTGACGGGGGGAATAACGGATCAAGTCTGCGGCAAATTTTTCATCGGGAAGAGGCTCTTTAACATCTTCATAGCCACCATTTTTGGTCATTCGCATATTTTTGAAGCTTATGCGGTATGTAGCCTTTTCTTTCCCCTGATTGAGCAAATGTACCTGGGCGCTGCGTGTCCGTCCTTCAAATGCGATACGCGTAGGGAGGACTTGAAGACTGCCTTGAGCAGAAGTTAGCTCGACAACAGTAGAGGATAGAAAAATAAAAACGGCTGTTAAAGTTAGAGCCAGCCAAGAGTTAATTTTTTTCAAATGCACAAAACTTTTCATATATGAGCCTCAAATAAGTTCCAAACTATCTGTTATCAAAGTGCGAACATACCCCACTTTACTATAATGTGAGAGTTCTTAAAAATTATTGTTGCACTAATTCGAATCTAAGGGGTGGGAACCACCCCACCCCTTATTTATTTTCGATCACTTCACTGGTTAATATTCCAAACTGTTTAATAATTAACAGTAACGTTAAAAGTTCCGGAATAGGTGCCAGTTGCCTGGGCGATACCGACGGGAAGTGTACCACCTACAAATATCGTATCGTCACCATTACCATCGAGGAGGCTATTTGAGGCGAATGTGAGAGTAACAAGCATATCATCACCGTTGCCGGTCAAGTTTACTGTTCCGTCAACGGTGGGAGCGTAAGTTTGACCGGGATCTCCAGCTACAGCAAATTCAGCGCGGTTAGCAAGTGGGGCAATTAACGCCACAACAGTACTAGTTACAGCGCCGCCCGGGGTAATTGTAACTGTCCCGGCAGCCGCACCGTCTGGTACTATTCCACCAAAGCTCAAGTTAGAGGTATTGGTGATACTAATATTTGGTACAATCTCAGCACTCGCTTGTCCTGTGGTAGAAGCTGCCATTGCATTGGTTGACATCATTCCAAAGATCAATAAGCTCGCTGCAGCCATTTTCAATATTTTACTTGTTCTCATTGTAAAAACTCCTGTACAATATTGTTGTAGGGATAAATGGGTCGGTCTAGGACTCATTTATTTTATTCACAGCCACTTGGTTGTGAAGTGCACCTACCGCTTAAAAAGTATTCGTTAGAAACATATGAGCGGTAAATTCTTTAACCGGGTCGACCTTAAAAGTTGGCCCGGTTATCGTATTGGTTATATTTTCTGTGTTGTTGCTTTCATTTATATTCCTAAAGTTAAAAATGTACGGTGAACATCGTGAGTTTTTGAGTCCCTCCCTCACTGGACCCGCCAGATGTTTGAAGCGATCCACCTAAATTAATCGTGCTCACTCCATTCGAGTCGAATTGAGCTATAACCATATTTTCTTTTTCAGAAGCGGTGTCAGAACTTTCAGTATCTGTGTCTGATGAGTCAGCATCATCTGTTTCTGTTGATCCCGCATCATCTGCTTCTGATGAGCCTGCTTCTGAGTCACTTGAGTCACTGCTTTCAGTGGGCGTTGAAGTACTGGTGAAGCTAACAACAACAGTCGTGTTAGGCGCTCCTGAAATGGTAAAACCTGTTACTACATTATTAGAAGATTTTGTTACCAGTCTCGGCCTTGCCTTTGCTGAAGAAGTACTCTGAGTAGCGGCACTTGTCTCTGATTCGGAAATTGCAATGGGTATAAAATTTCCAGGTTGTATTTGTTGAAGTCTAGGTGTTGTGGTTATGACGATCACTACAGGAGCCTCGATAGTGGCGCTTGCCTGAGCAGTAATCGCAAACAACGAAGTAGCATGTACCCCCCACTGAGCCAAAAGCATGACCACCAGAATCAAAATCGTATGCTTTTTGTGCCAGACCTGCCTTTTTTCCCAGATTGATTTCATAGCTTTGGTTTAGCAACCCATTCCGTAGAATTAATGTTCAAAAATAATTACTACTATTTGAACCATCCTTCACTTATGTTTATTTACCGCAATAATCATGCCAATAAAAAGGTGACTCCCTAACTCCTTAGTTAGCAAAGGTTTTAAAAACTCTAAATTTTTTCGCCTCATAATTCGGATATGTTAATTTACAATTACCTCATAGATAGGCATAAATTTGTTTACTTAATTTGGAAATCTAAAAAAGCGATTTAAGTTTCTAAAGCCTGATTTAATATGTCTCAATTCCTTTAACCTCAGTTAAGGTAATCCACATATAATGGGAACGAACCAACATATCTTCCTCCTCGTTGACCCGGGTTTACTACCAGTGTCCCGCCGATCAACACTGTAGACTTGCCATTTTGACCCAAACGACCGACCAGAGTTCCCACTGGTACTGGAGGCTGATTAAAAGGGAGGTATACAGTAAGACTGGAGGCCTGAAGGTTGCCACCGAATTGTCCCGACAGCTCGATTTGATTTGGAAGGGTTATCACAAATGATTTACCGGGCTTACCCTTGACTACAAACTTGGCGGGGCCATATAGACCACCCAGATTTGGACCTCCAAAAACCGTTTTATTTCCTGTGACAGGGGAAATGACAACTTGTGTCACATGATATTGTTGAGCTGCTACGATCCCAAACCGTAATTTACGTTTCCTTTTTATGGTTAGTTTTTTCTGCCGACACTTTTTCTTCCCATATCTTTTATTGCAGTCCTTATCCTTATCTTTATCTTTATCTTTATCTTTATCCTTGTCACCACCCCTGTTAGAAACCAGGCGCAACCAAATTTTCTTATTGGCTGTTTCCGGTCCGTGCTGCTGATTAATCGTATCCAGCTGGGGAAAAGTGTTGGGTGCCAACCCGCTGTATGCATGAAGGGGGATAGGGAAAAGAAAAAATGCAAAAACAATGTTTGCTGCCAACACTGTCTTCAAAGTAAATTTCAAGGAGGCAATCACAGAAAAACGCCTGTCAAGACCTGCTTTTTCCTCTTCAAGTGAGGTTAATTTCATTTCAACTTTTCTTCCAGCTTGAACATACTTAATTAGGAAACCTCATAACCTTGATGTGATACCCCACATTTGTGGTGATACATTTTAAGAAGCTACACTTTTATATCGGCAGTTACAACAGCACCAATGTTACAGTTCTGCAAAGACTTACATCTGGCGATTGAATCTTCGATAAATTGTATAAGTATTTGATATTTTTTGATTAATTAGGTTGATAATCTTCTTTCGTGCAATTAGAGTTACATCTTGGGGTGTGGATTTATGATGAATGTCATCTATGCTTTATCTACAAATTTTTCCCGCAATAAAGCGGTAATATAATTTTAGAAGACACAAACATATATCGACTTTTACAGCAACAGCAATGTTACAGTTCAGCAAAGATTTATAGCGAAAGAAGTTCTCCCTACAAAATGTGAAGATGAGCTCTGATTTATGAGAGGTATCCCCAAAAGGAACCAGTGAATATATTTACTGTCTGATGCGGAGTGGATGGAGGGTAAACGTTTGTGTATGAACCAAATGCAGTGCCCCGACTGATAGATAACGTGGTGTTGGAAGTGTTAATTATACCTTTGCACTTCGAAGCGGTAGAGTTCGTAGTGGTCCGTTTTTTTTATCCCACCTTTTCTCAGGCAGACTTTAAGTTGTTGATCTATTGTTTTGATGTTTTCCAGGTCGGGGAGGAGGAGTCCTTTTTTATTTTCACTGCGTACTATTAGTCCATAGCGTTTCACATCTAACGATGTGGTGTCATTGATTTTTTCCGGCCCGGTCAACACATCTACGGAGAAGGTGAGTTCTTTTAACTCCTGTATTTCTACAGCAGGGAATCTGGGGTCCTCATTCGCGGCTTTGATGGCGTTCTGGATCACTTCTTCTGCCAGGTTGGCGTATTTCGGTTGAATGGTACCAATGCAACCTCTTAACAATCCGTTTTTTTTGATGGAGACAAAGACTCCAGCTTGCTGTTGCATTTCTTCTGGCAAGGGATTGGGGCAGGGCAGGGGGTCGCCTTTTTCTAGCTGGTGCCTGACCGAATGGATGGCAAGTGTCACAAGTGGATGGTTTTCAGAAGCCATGGGGTCCTCCTGAAATAAATTTACTGAATTGTGCTGATGATCTAGGGGGTGGCAGTTGTCGCGGTATGTCGACTATGGATATAATCTGCCACGGCATCAAAGTATTCGATATATTGTGGAGCCGGGAAGTCGGCTTTTCTGAGATGTGATTTGGCCCGATCTATATAAAAGCGAGCGAGGTTCACTGTGTAGTCGATGGATTTATGTTTGTGCATATGCTCAACGACATACTGTAAATCTTTTTCTGTGATGTTTTCGTTTTTGACGAAGGCCTCCAACTCTTTTTTTAGAGATCGGTCTGCCTTGTTATAAAGGTGATGCAGGGGCAGGGTGACATGGCCTTCCTTAAAGTCAGTTCCGGGCGGTTTACCCAACACGGTTTCATCGGAATCATAGTCGAGCGCATCATCCATCAACTGGAATGCCATGCCAAAGTCATCGCCAAAAGAGATGATAGCGGTTTCCTGCTGCTCGGTGGCGTTTGCCAGAAGTCCCCCGAGTCTCGCGCTGACGGAAATCATGGATCCGGTTTTGCGATGGATGACATCGAGTATATGTTTTTCGGATACTTTGATATTGCGGGCTTCAGTGTATTCGTGAATGCCGCCTTCGACGAGAATTTTGGTGGCCTCAGTAACAGCCTGGATAATTTTGCGCTCACAATCCTGAGCTAAAATCAGGATGGCGCGGGATATGAGAAAGTCGCCGACCAGTATGCTGGCATCGCTTCCCCATTTTGCATTTACGGTTTCTTTGCCGCGCCGGACAGTGGTTTCATCGACAACATCATCGTGGAGCAATGTGGCAGCATGAATATATTCGACCACACAACCATGTTTAACGACGGTGTCATCGGCTTCGCGTCCGCAGAGTTTGGCGCCAAGAAGGGTGAGTATGGGACGGATGCGTTTTCCTCCACAACTCATCAGATAAGAGCTGATTCCTGGAATCAGGGGTACATCTGATTTATAGTTTTCATTAATCGCCTTTTCAACCCTGGCGAGATCGCTTTTTAAATCTTGTGTGACGTCCCTGAAATCCATATCGAACCTGAATGACAAGCCACGCTATGGCTTGACCCTTATGTATGCTTAATCGGGAAAAGCCCTGCTAGTGGGCTGTTTTTTAATCCGTTATTCTTTGGAAAGGCACTAGTTTTATTGGAATTTCATGGGTTTGTCAAGGCATTTATGGCAGAGCTGCGGTTGTGATATGCTTGCATTTGCGTACCTTATTGAACTTAGGGCGGTTTCCAGTTTTATAAGGAGCGGATTAGAACTTTCCTCATTAAGGTTGGTTCCGGTGTTGAATGATGCAATGCTCGATTTAAGACTAGAAAAGGAATATAAAAACAATGAGTAAGGTCACGGTCATCATCCCGACATTCAATCGTGGCTATTGCCTGGTCGAGTCGATTCAGTCGGTGTTGGATCAAAGTTTCACCGATTTCGACTTGATTGTGGTTGATGACGGTTCGACGGACAATACTCCCGAAATCATGCGTCAGTTTCCAGGCGTTCAGCAAATTCGGTTAGAGGAGAACCGGGGAGTTTCCTTCGCGCGCAATCAGGGTATTGCTGTGGCTAAAGGAGAGTGGATCGCATTTCTCGATTCAGACGATCTGTGGGAAAAGAAAAAACTGGCAACACAAATGAAGTGGGTAGAGAGTCACTCGGATCATCAAGCTATCTACACAGATGAGATATGGATTCGCAACGGAGTGCGTGTGAACGCGATGAACAAACACCGTAAATATTCCGGTGATATTTTTCGTTATTGTTTACCGCTTTGTATTGTCAGTCCATCCTCGGTGTTGCTGCATGCTGAGTTGTTGAGCGAGGTTGGGGGATTCGATGAGTCCATGCCGGTCTGTGAGGATTATGACTTGTGGTTACGGATCGCTAATCGATTTCCTTTTCATTTTATTGAGGAAAAGTTGATCGTCAAGCGGGGAGG
>JAJDBI010000160.1 GCA_029261435.1 Nitrospinaceae bacterium | reverse complement strand
TATTCCAATCTGGCCTATCCCACCGATGTGGTGGTGGATGAAATGGATAATGTGTACATCGCTGACCGCAACAATAATCGTATTCGCAAAATAGACGGGCAGGGCGTCATCACAACTTTTATGGGGGTGGGCAAGACCGATTTTAACGGTGATAACGAAATTGCTCCGGAGACCAGCTTGCACCTGCCTTTTGCTCTTGCGATTCACCCTGACAACAAACTGTTGGTAGTAGATCGCTCTCATTTTCGCGTGCGCAGTGTCGGTCTTAAGGATTATGTTGTGAGAACGGTTGCTGGTAATGGCAACTCACTTTTTAAAGGGGATGGGGGTCCCGGCCCGGGAGCTACGCTGAATACGCCTTCTGGTATATGCATCGACAGTCATAACAATATTCTATTCGCCGATTTACAGCATCATCGAATCCGCAAACTGGCTCCAGATGGCATCATCACCACGTTTGCAGGGAATGGACGTGAAGGCAATGAGGGAAATGATGGCCCGGCTCTATCTGCCTCCCTGTTCATGCCTTCGACTCTGGCGATTGATCGTGAGGACAATATTTATGTGGTACATCGACTTGGAAATGGCTGGACCATTCGAAAAATATCTGCCCAGGGAACGATAACGCATTTTGCCGGGAATGGACAACAGGGCGGTGAGGGTGATGGTGGCCCGGCTGTGGATGCTTCGTTCTACACGATCAGTGATATTGCCACCGATAGAGAAGGCAATGTATTTGTTTCCGACGCTACAAGTCGTTCTATTCGAAAAATTACCAGGGATGGCATTATTCAGAAGGTTTTGGATGAGACCATGGTGCCGATGGGGGAAGAGTTTCATCCCAACAGCGTTATGGTGGATGATGCAGGGACGCTATATTTTTCTGATGCAGGGAGTAGTCGAATAGCTAAAATTGGTTCCGATGGAGCCTTTAAAATCATTGGTGGAACCGGAGAATTCAAGGATGACGGAGATGGCGGTCTTGCCGTTTCTGCTGGAATCAGGTCGCCAGGCGGTTTGCTTTTGGGGAGTGATGGTGCTCTCTATTTTGCCGAAGAACAAACTGCAAGAATAAGAAAGATTAATGAGCAAGGCATTATTTCTCTGGTTGCGGGTACGGGAGTGACGGGTTTTTCTGGTGATGATGGGCCCGCCAGTCTGGCCCAGGTGAAAAGTCCTTTCAGAATGGTTTTTGATAATGCCGGGAACTTGATTTTTACCGATCGGGACAATAATCGCATTCGAAAAATTGATACTCAGGGTATTATTACTACACTAGCCGGTCACGGTAATTTTGGTTGGATGCAGGATGGTCTGGAGGTCAAGATCACCGTGCAGGACTTCCCCTAAAATAGCGGTTTATCCCACGTAAATTTAAATAAAAGGGATGTTATAATCCTGCTTCGAGTAAAAAGGCTACAATTTATAAGTAATCCGTTCAAAGTAAAGTGGGGTTTTTGATCAGACATGAATATTACTGATATAGCGAAAAATGCCAATACTTCGGCTTTGGTTCTGGCGCATCTTTCTACCGATATAAAAAATAAGGCTTTGATGCTGATGGCCAATGCCTTGGAGGAGAATTGCGCTGCGATTCTGTCGGCGAATGAAAAGGACCTTGAGTTTGCGAAGAAAGAAGGTATTGCTCAGCCATTGATTGCCCGCCTGGCTTTGAATGAAGAAAAAGTTCGTGGAATGGCAAAAGGTATTCGCAGTGTGGTGGCATTGGAAGACCCGGTGGGGAAAGTGAATAGCACGATGGAGATGGATCAAGAACTGGTGGTTAAGCAGGTCACTTGCCCCATTGGTGTGATCGGAGCTATTTTTGAGTCCCGACCCGATGCCGTTCCGCAAATTTCCTCACTATGCTTGAAATCTGGCAACGCGGTCATTTTGAAAGGCGGAACCGAGGCGCAGAATTCCAATAAAGTGATTGTTAAGCTATTGGTGGAAGCAATGAGCAAAGTGCCCGGTGTTCCTGCATCGGCAGTTCAGATGATTGAGACACGTTCGGAAGTGGCGGACATGTTGAAGGAGGATAAGTATATTCATCTAATTGTTCCTCGTGGGAGCAACGCTTTTGTGAAATATATTCAGGAGAATACAAGAATCCCGGTTCTGGGTCACTCCGAAGGAGTTTGCCACGGTTATATCGATAAGTCTGCTGATTTGGATAAATCTATTCGCATATGTCTGGACTCGAAGTTGCAGTATCCCGCTGCTTGCAATGCTATGGAATCTTTATTGGTGCATAAAGATATTGCTGAAAGAGTTTTGCCTGATTTAGTGGCACAATTTAAGAAAAGGCAGGTGGAGTTGGTCGGATGTGTGAAAACATGTCAGGTTGTTCCCGACATTGCTCCGGCTAATGAGTCGGATTGGGATATGGAATATAATGACCTTAAACTGTCTATTAAAATTGTGGATAGTTTTTCTGAGGCGGTGAAGTTCATCAACAGGCATGGTTCTGGTCATACCGATGTCATCATTACAGAAAATCAGGAGTGTGCAGAGCAGTTTCTTAACGAGGTCAGTTCCTCCAGTGTCATGTGGAATGCCTCAACACGTTTTGCCGATGGTTTTAGATATGGGTTAGGTGCGGAAATTGGCATCAGCACAAATAGAACGCATGCCAGAGGTCCGGTTGGATTGGAAGGACTGATAATCTATAAATATAAACTTTATGGCAACGGTCAAGTTGCTGGTGATTACTCCGGTGCCAACGCGCGTGAATTTACCCATAAACCTTTAACGCCGCCCATGTGAATTTTTAACGTGAAGCAAGACGATCAAAACTTCCTTGAGGAAACCTCTCCTTTTTTAGATTCTTCTGAACCTGACAGCTCCGAGTCGCCAAAGACGGAAAACTGGTGGTTGTTTTTCTTATTACTATTGGGAACTCTTGTAACAACTTATTTGTCGGGCGGCTTGCTGTTTTCAATCAGCTTGATTCTGATTTTAGGTGCACATGAGTTTGGGCATTACTGGGCCAGCAGGAGAAATGGGGTGCGTTCGACGCTGCCTTATTTCATCCCCGCTCCGCCTGTATTCATCGCCGGAACTTTTGGTGCTTTTATTCAGATCAAGCAGGTCATCCCTAATCGTAGAGTTTTGATGGAAATAGGTTGCGCAGGTCCCATAGCGGGATTTATCGTGGCATTACCGACATTGATATATGGATTATCCCTATCATTTGTATCGCCTGTACTGGGCATTGAAGGAGTCAATTTTGGTAGTTCTTTGATATTAAATATTTGCGCGGAATTGGTATTGGGAGTGGACCCGCAGTCTTCGGATTTAAATATAACTCTGCATCCAATTGCGTTTGCGGGATGGATAGGCATGTTAGTGACGGCTTTAAACCTTATACCCATAGGTCAATTGGATGGTGGGCATATTGTTTTCGCGTTATCTCCGCATCAACATAAATGGACGGGACGTCTTTTTTTTCTGGCGTTATTTCCATTGGGGTATTTTTGGACGGGCTGGTTTTTCTGGGCTGTAATGATAGTGTTGGTAGGTTTTAAAACGGCACCTTTATTAGACGAAACAGAAGAGTTAGGCACCCTGCATAGAGTATTGGGAGTGATCTCTATAGCCATTTTTCTGGTGACTTTCATACCCATACCCTTCTCCTTGCTATGAGACCTAACATACTGATAAATTTGTTGATAATTAGATCAAAGGCGGTTTTTTTGGTCTTTATACCACCACATAATATCGGCAATTCTATTTATATTAACACCTTGAAAAATAAGGCTTTAAATCGCCTTATTATCCGGCAATAATGGCGCATGCAATGTAAGTAATTGAAAATAAATGGATATTTTGTCAAAAATTTGTTAAAATCGCGTGTTGAATTTATAATATTATTGACAGGGGTAGGGGGCTATGCTAAATTTACTTCATCTGAGGGGTGCTGAGCTTCTGTCCTTTAGCGGGACATTTTTAAATAAAAGAACATTCTTGGTTGCCATCAAGGTTTCTTTTAGAAGTTTGGTGCCCCTTTTTTCTTTCCTCTAATCTCATTCCTGCTCTTAATTACAATAAAACAGCCGTGTTACCATGTATAAAAATACGTTGTGGAGTGTCATGAAACCTTTAGTTACAAGCTGGGCAATTTTAACACTGTTTTCTGCCCTTTTTCTTTCTAGTGCACTGGCAGGTGGTGGGGAACCTTTGCCTGGTTTACAAAAAGCTGTTCAAGACATACGGTTGCATCATAAAGGCGAAGATCATTCTTTTTTAGCCGAAAAAGAGTATCAAGTCCGAAAATATTATTATGAGATCCAAAGCAAAATGCAGAAGCTGGAAATCCTGGAGGAAGTAAAAGAACATTTTGAAAAGGCGGTCTCAAAAGCCGAAGAAAAATATGACACTGGTGAAGAAGAGATCAGTCAATCTGCCATTACAAAGCTTAAACTGGGCCTTGCTGGGACTTTAAATGATATCATCGAGTTAGATAGTGATTTAACGGTGGCAAGATTATCACTAGCTGATATGTTCAACGAGAACTATTCTATCGATGCAGAAATGCGCGCCTCTGTAATAGAGCCTGTAGACTTTAAATTTAATGACTACGAAACATGGTTTAAAGTATCTGGTCTTGCCACTGTTTTGAAAGGATTAAATAATGAGTTGGACTTGAAGGTCGGTTATCTGAAAGCTGTGGAAAACAGAGGGAAGTTGCAACTTGCCAAAAAAAATCGCAAAATCACGCGGGCTTTATTAGTGAGTGAAGCGGCTAATTATGATTTTGGAATTGGTGATCCAGGAGACTTATTCGAAGCGCTCATTATATACACCCGGGTATTAGGCGGCTATTATGATGCCGTTTATAATTTTAATGTTTCTGTCGCGGAATTAAATCGGGTAAAAGCCCCATGGACAGAGAAACCCTGAAATATTGGCTGGCTCTAAATATGGTTGTCGGGGTAGGCCGGACCCTGTTTCATCGCTTGGTCCAAGGGCTGGGCTCACCTTGTGAAGTATTTTCCGCATCAAAAAGTGAATTGCTACGAATCCAGGGGCTTGGCGAGAAGGTAGCGGGAGAAATAAAGCGCTTTGATGTTGATTCCAGCTCAGAGCGCGAATTGAGGTTGGCTGATAAAGAGGGTGTGAGGATTCTAACCCTGGAAAGTCCAGAATACTCATCCCTGCTAAAATCTATTTATGATCCTCCTCCAATTTTATATGTACAAGGTAAAGCTCTAGACAACATTTCCCTGCCTTTAGCAGTGGTGGGAACGCGTACGCCTTCTGAATATGGAAAGTTGATTGCAGAAAGACTTTGTTTGAAACTGGCTTCTGCTGGATTCAGTATAATCAGCGGATTGGCCAGAGGGATTGATACTTTAGCTCACAAGGCGGCACTTTCAGCTGGAGCAGATACTATTGCTGTTTTTGGTTGCGGGTTAGGTCATACATATCCACCGGAGAATATGAAGTTAAGACAGCATATTGTTGAGCAAGGGGCTATAGTGTCTGAGTTCCCCATTTTTATGAGGCCAGACCGGAATAATTTCCCGGCAAGAAACAGGATATTAAGTGGATTGGCTTTAGGGACGGTGGTTGTCGAGGCGGCAGAAAAAAGTGGCGCCTTGATCACTGCTGACTTTGCCTTAGAGCAGGGGAGAGAGGTTTTCGCGATTCCGGGTAATATTACGTCTCTTAAAAGTAGAGGCACCAATAATCTGATTAAAGCAGGCGCAAAGTTGGTTGATAGCCCAGAGTCCATTCTTGAAGAACTTTTACCTGCTTTTGGTGAAAGCTTAAAGGCTAAGAAAGAAAGTATTGAGCCTGAACTTGATAATGATCAGGAGAGAAAGATTTTTTCTTTATTGTCATTGGAAGGCCGACATATAGATAATTTGATTGAAAACAGCAATTTGTCTCCTGCGCAAGTTTCGGCTACACTGTTACAATTGGAATTGCGAGGCTTGGTTCGACAACTGAGTGGCAAAATGTATATTTCTAATTACGGCGATGAATAAAACTAGTGAGGAATTATGGGTAAATCGTTACTGATCGTTGAGTCACCTACCAAAGTCAACACGTTAAAGAAAATTGTTGGCAAAGACTTTATTATTAAAGCCTCGGTGGGGCACCTTAAGGATCTTCCCAAGAAAAAGCTTGGCGTTGATGTTGATAACGACTTTGCTCCGGAATACATCACTATTCGAGGAAAAGGAAAAATTCTTCAGGAACTGAAAACCGCCGCCAAGAAATGTGACATGATTTACCTCGCCCCGGATCCGGATCGTGAAGGTGAAGCGATTGCTCACCATATCGGCAATGAGGTGGCAAGATTCACCAAAGGAAAAATTTTTCGGGTGACGTTTAACGAAATCACTAAAAAGGCGGTTTTGGAGGCTATCAAAAGCCCCACCGAACTCAATAACAACCGTGTGAATGCGCAACAGGCTCGTAGAATTCTGGATCGTTTGGTGGGATATAAAATCAGCCCGATCTTATGGAAAAAAGTTCATCGTGGGCTGAGTGCGGGGCGGGTACAGTCCGTTGCTCTGCGGATCGTTTGTGAAAGAGAACGTGAAATTCTGGCTTTCGAGCCTCGCGAATACTGGTCTATCACGCTGGAGCTGGAGGGCAGTGAGAAACCTCAGTTTCAGGCAAAACTATTTAAAATTGATGGTGACAAAGCTGAAGTTGCCAATAAAGCTGAAGCAGATGAAATCCTTCAGGGATTAGAAGGGGCTAAGCCCGTTCTGGAAGACATTGTCAAGAAAGAGCGAAAAAGAAACCCAAGTGCTCCATTCATCACCAGTACGCTTCAGCAGGAAGCATCCCGAAAACTAAATTTTTCCCCCAAAAAAACCATGATGCTTGCTCAACGTTTGTATGAGGGTATTGCCATGGGTAGAAAGGGGACTGTGGGTCTCATTACGTATATGCGTACCGACTCAGTGAAATTGTCAGATCAGGCTCTCGAAGAAGTTCGTGCTTTCATTCCTGAAAGATATGGAAAAGAGTTCCTACCTGGAAGCCCCAATATGTATAAAAGTAAAAAATCAGCTCAAGAGGCGCATGAGGCAATCCGACCTACCGATGTTCTGTTGGAACCGAGTGCGATCAAGGAGAACTTGGAAAAGGATATGTTCCGGCTTTATCAGTTGATCTGGTCGCGTTTTGTTTCCTGCCAGATGGTTCCCGCAGTTTTGGATACCACTCAATTTGATATCAAGACGGGTAAGTATTTGTTTCGCAGTAACGGGTCGATATTGAAGTTTGCCGGGTTCATGAAAGTCTATGTTGAAAGTCAGGATGATGAAAAGAACGATGCGGTGCAATCAACAGGAAAAACTGATGACCGACTACTTCCTGCTTTGAAAAAAGGTGAAGAATTAAAGGTTCAGGAAGTTCTTCCTGAGCAACACTTTACCCAGCCCCCAGCGCGTTTTTCTGAGGCGATGCTGGTCAAGGAATTGGAGGATAAAGGGGTAGGGCGGCCTAGTACTTATGCTGCGACCATCAGTGTGATTAAAGACAGGGACTATATTCAAAATGTGGAAAGACGTCTGCAACCTGTTGAACTGGGTTTTATGATCAATGATCTTTTGGTTGAAAACTTTCCAGATATCATGACTACAGAATTCACTGCGAAAATGGAAGATCAGTTGGACGATATTGAAGAAGGGAAGCTTGAGTGGGTCGATGCCCTTAAGTCTTTTTATACTCCCTTCAAGGCAGACTTGGAAAAAGCTGAAGAAAAAATGAAGGACTTCAAAGCCCAGGTTGAAGAAACCGATGAAGTCTGTGAAAAATGTGATCAACCCATGATTATTAAATGGGGACGTTTTGGAAAGTTCATGGCGTGTACAGGCTATCCTGAGTGTAAAAACACGAAGGATCTCGGAGGAAAAGGTGACTCTGAGGATGGGGCCGCGAGTGATGAGGTGGAAGGCAATTGTGATAAGTGTGAATCACCTCTAATCATGAAAAGAGGACGCTTTGGGAAATTCATTGCGTGCTCCAATTACCCAGAGTGTAAATTCACAAAGGCGATTGGTTTGGGAATTTCCTGTCCTGAGGAAGCTTGCGAAGGAGAGATTGCAGCTCGCCGGTCAAAAAAAGGAAGAACTTTTTATGGTTGTACGAAATATCCCGATTGCAAATTTACCTCGTGGGACAAGCCTGTTGCAGAAGCCTGCCCGGAATGCAAAAACCCGTTTCTGATTGAGAAATGGAAAAAGAACGAAGACCCATCTGTTCTTTGCCCCAGTTGTGGCTACAAGAAATCCGATGCTGCGGCCTGATGTATTGTGAATGACTTTTTAACAGTTATCGGTGCAGGGCTTGCGGGATCTGAAGCGGCCTGGCAAGCGGCTGAACGGGGTGTGCAAGTTGTTTTGTATGAAATGCGTCCGGTTGTCCGTAATCCTGTTCATAAAACCGAAAATTGCGCCGAACTGGTTTGCAGTAACTCTTTAGGGAACAACCTCCCTCATTCTGCACCCTTCATTCTTAAAGAAGAACTTCGTAGTTTCAATTCCATCATCATCGCATCCGGCGATAAAAACTCGGTTCCTGCGGGTTCCGCATTGGCTGTTGACCGAGACTTATTTTCCCAGGAAATTACTGAGAAGTTAGTCAATCATCCCAATATTACAATTAAGCGTGAAGAGATTGTTGAAATTGCCCAGGAAGGCCCGGTCATTATTGCCACCGGTCCCTTAACTTCACCCAAGTTTTCGGAGCAAATTTCAAAGATAATTGGCCAGGAATATCTATATTTTTACGATGCGCTGTCCCCCATCG
>JAJDBI010000159.1 GCA_029261435.1 Nitrospinaceae bacterium | reverse complement strand
GTTTGAGATGTACAATGATACGGTTATCGGGTTTAACCGGAAAGGTAAAGAAATCATCCGTGTTACGGTTGAGGAGCCTTTCTATGTACGACCCGAAGAACATCCGGGTGCAATCTAAGAGGCACTCTGCTGATAGTAGCGTGAATCAATCCGGTTTCGTGGCGGGGCGTGCTGGCCCCGCCCGGAGTCCGGTTAATACGCAACAAGGAGAATAAAATGGGCAATGTAACTCAGGCAAAATCAGGCGATCCAATGCTCGCAGTACTTGGGCAAACGGGTTCTCTGGAAGAGCTGAAAGAGGAAAGAATATCCCTGCAATTAGCCAGAGGACGTATTTACGATATTCTATCCAGTGCTTTTAGTTATCCCTGGAACCGAAAGTTTTTTCGACCCAAGTCCCTGCTCGAGCCAATGGATATTGCGCTTGTGGACGAAGAAGACTGGAAGCATGTTAAATCGATCATTGATGGCTTTAACAGGTATTTACCCAAAATGACCGTCAAGCAGGTGCAGCAGGAATATATCAGGGTTTTTGGACATGCGGTTTCGATGGAATGTCCCCCCTATGAAATGCAATATGGGACTGAGGGTGGTATCCAGTCTCAAACTGATGTTTTAATCCAATTGGGCGGCTTTTATGAAACCTTCGGGTTTGAACAGCCTCGCAATAGAACCCGGGAAAGAGTGGACCATATTTCCATTGAACTGGCGTTCATGTTCTTCATGTGTTTTAGAGCCGCTTTTGGGATTCAAAACGGGCATGATGAAAGAAATATAAATGTTCTGACCAGTAGCATGAAAAAATTTACTCGTAACCATATCGGGCGATGGGGTCCTTTGTTTTGTATCTTTACATCTCGAAAAGCCGAGAGAGGACTCTATAAGGATATTGTCGATATTCTGGCGATTTTTCTGAAAAATGAGAATCTTCTGCTGGATATCAAACCTGTCAGGGTTGAAGAACCTGAATACCGGTCCTTATCCTATAGTATGGAAAATGACTTGATCGCAAATGCGCCGTCAGAGTGTGAACCGCGATAAGTAGGATATATCTGATCCAATAAACTTACAGTTCTACAAGCCCGGAGATGAGTCGCCCATACTCATTCTCCGGGCTTTTTTTTGGGCAATGCTCAGAGGAATGATTTTCCCCCATAGTCTCAGGTCCGATGGGTCAAAACAAGCTGAGAGCCCGTTAATTTACCGTTATTTAAAAAATCTCTCCCGGTTGAATCAGCATCTAAGCCCTGTCAGTTGGAGTACACCTTAGGACAGGGACAAAATGTTTATCTACGACACTATGAGTCAGGGGCTGGAGCTTCTTGCCAGACGCGAGTTGCAGGATGCCGAAAATTTGTTTTTGAGTGTGATCAATGATCCCTACTCGCAGCCTGAAGAAACCAGACAGGCGAAGCAATATTTAAATGATATCCGTGATTGCAAAAAAGGGGATAAAACCCTCAACTTTGATACTTATAAGAATCTGGTTAAAAAAGTTGTCGCCTCCCTGGATTATGTAGATGAATTGATTGCGGGTGTTTATTGTTCTCCGGCCCACTCCTATGCCGAAATCGATCAGGAGCTTTCTTCCCGAATTCCAGTCATTGTTAACCGTCTTAAGCAAATTAAAATCAGAGATATTTCTGCCCGCGACAAATTGTTCGCAGGATTTGAAAAAAGTGGAGCACGCCTGATACGAAAACGGTTGCAAGAAAAAAAGGGCGATGTTGAAGAAGATAATTCCTTCGACAATTATCGATATAAAACTATTTTTAGAAAGCTTGTGGAACAGATCACCCCATTCCTGTTGGAAAGACACCTGGAGCTTTTGGATTATATTTTAGCGACTGGAGAGATCCATCTCTTGGAAGACCCAAAGCTTACAGTCCTGACGCCTAAATATTCCTGGATCATTGAGTCCACTTTGAAAAGCCAATGGTTTTTGTTGAGGAGTTACTTCTTTAAGGCTAAGGCAGAAATCGAATCTCAGTTTAAGAAGAAGGAAGGAACCCGAAAGTATTGGGAAGAAGTAAAGTATAAGAAAATAAAAATTTTTGAAGAATGTGATTTCAGTGAGGCAAATATTCAAAAGTTTCTTTTCATAGATAAGCTGAACTATAAAACCCTGGAAGAAATTCATAACTTTGCCGGTACCATGGATTTGGCTTTAATGCCACGTGATGTCAGCCTTGCGCTCAGAGGTGTTGAGAAGGCTAAAGATCACATCCGCGAGCGCGGAGGTTTTCTGATGGGGAACCGAAAAGTTTTTCAGGATGGTCTTCTGGAGCTGGGGTTTTCCAGGGACAATGCCTATGTCATAGCTCGGCAGGCAAAGCGTTCCAACAACCATCAAATCGAAGAGGCCTTTAAGCTGGCTCTGAATGTGACCCGTGATGAAATTGCGTGGTATCGTATTCCCCCCGATTCGAAAAAATTAAAAAATGAAATCGAGAACCAGTGTGTCAAGCATCTGAGTACTGTGCGAATTCACTTGTTTGAAAGAGGGAGGTTGAACAAGATCCTGCTTCAGGAAGGAAAACCTCTGATTCGAGCCTACCTCGAAAAGGTTTATGGCGACAAGGTTTCAGAACTGCATTGTTATTTTCGTCTGGAAACCATTCATCAATACTATAAGTTGAAATACTTTCAATACCACGAAGAAGCTGTCCCCAGTGTTTCCGAGTTGATCAAGATTAGCAGGAAGGAGTTTCAGCCTACCCTCGAAAAGGGCTATGCGGCTTTTGTTAAAAAGAAGCGCCTGCAAATTTCTCCAGCGTTATACAAGGGAATTGCCTCCAAATCATCTGTGACACTTTGGGAAGATGCCTATGCCACTCCGGAAGAAAAAATTCTTTTGCGCTTTTGGTTTTTGATGGATCACGGGGTTACTATAAACCAGAAACTTGTAGATAGCGGGGTTTTGAAACCTGGGTTTGACCTTTGGGAGCTTTTGAGCCGGCGAGCCGCAGGTGGCAGCACACGTTAAATTTCTGTCCCTTCGAGGTATGAAAGTTAAGGGCGAATATCAGGTCTGCTAGCAAAGAGTTACTTCGGCTTGATGGGTTATTGCTATTTGTCTCCCTCGCTATAGGGACTGCAAAAGTTGATTCATGCGGTTTTGCATATCTTTGAGAGGCATGAGGTCACCCTTTTTTGAGGCGGCCGCGATCCCCTGTTTGTAGGTTGCAATGGCCTCTTCTTTGTTCGAAAGTTTTTCCCAGGTTTTTCCCAGTAGCAGGTAGGCGGCCGAGTAATCCCGATGGGCTTCAATGACGGTTTTTAAGGGTTCCAGCCCTTCTTCATAACGGCCGGTTTCCAAATAAATGGACCCTAAACCAAAGTTTGCTACCTGGTCTTGTGGGTCTATCTCCAGCACTTGTTTGAACATCCCAACCCGTTCTTCCATTTCTTGCTTTTTCTGCTCTTCTTCCTTCTTCTTTAACTTTTTGGCCATATTTTTTTCAATGGCCTTTTCAAATTGCAGGGCGGTGGCTTCGGCTTTTTCAAATTCGGCATCTTCTATGCGATTTTGTTTCATGTAATAGACCGAAAGGTTGGTGTGAGCCATGATCTCCTGAGGGTTGATTTCCACCAACCGTTTCATCAGGGAGATGGCTTCATCGAGCTTGTCCTGCTTGGCGAGAAAAACCCCCAGGGCTTCATAAGCGTCGGCATTTTTCGGGTCCAGTTCTATAGACTCCCGCAACAGCGCGATGGGGTGGTCAAGGTCGTCTTGTTCTTTGTAAAATTGCAGAGCTTGATGCAGGATTTTGTTGGAATGGTCTTTTCGAGTTTGAGCCTGATAAAACGGTAATAAACAGGTTTTAACCTTGAAGGGCTTGTCGTCGATGGTTGCTTCCAGTTCTATATCTGGACTTCTGTGCTCTTTATGTAGATATGCCAGAGCAATAACTTTATCCAGCGTGACAGAGCGGATAGAACTTTTGATCGTGCCTATTTTTTTATCTCCGAGCTTGAGAGTTCCGTTGTAGGATGGGGTGAGTACTCCCTCAACGGTCAGTCCCATCAAGGCGAAATTGGGGGCACCATAAGTTTTGATACGTGCGATCACTTCCTGTCCGATATAACATCCCTTGTTGTAACTGACTGAAGTGTGCTCCAGTCCAGTTTCGGGTAGGATATTCTTCTTGTCCATATCCTTGTCATAAACAGGAATTCCCGCTTCGATACGGAGAACTTCACGGGCGACTTCGTTCACCTTTACCGGGGGCGGATCGCTTTTTAAAATAAGTTGGGTTAATTCATCTTCCAGTTCATTGGGAAAGCAAAGGATCTGTCCTTCTTCTCCTGTCAGGCTTTTTATAATGAGATCGACCTGATGATCGCCCAGAGTAAGTTTGAGGATGTCATTAGGTTTGTCTGGCAGGTTTTGTTGTTCGAAAACTCTTTCCAGAATGAGAGAGCTTTTGGGGCCTTGGAGTGCCAGCAGTTGACTGTCTAAAGCGGTGAACTCGACCTCTTCACGAAAGTGATAACTTTCCAAATGGTTCAGCAATATCTCTTTGAGTGAGGTTTCCACAAGAATGAGAGCTTCATTTTCTCCCATGCGGTGAATGGAGAAATTTGCAATCAGGCGTGCCTGGCGATCGGTGACGGCACTGTTCTGGCCTTGTCCGATTTGCATCTGCAATACATCGTTGGTGGTCTGGCTCTGCAGAAATGTGAAAGTCTCTTTACCTTTGGCCGAAATCACGCACCAGTCTTCGAGCGGAAAATAACCGCAATGGTTGCGCACTTGTTCTACTTCGGTTTGGAATTGGTATGTCATGGGGAGAAGACCAGTTCCCCCATGATAAGGGGGATTGAGGGGGGTTATTAATCGTCTTTTGTTGGAAACGAAGAATGCTATTACATCAAGTGATAGAAAAAGACTCTCCGCATCCACAGGTTGAGGTGGCATTTGGATTAACAAAAACAAATCCTTTTCCCTGCAAGCCATCCTGATAATCCAATTGCATGCCTTTCAGATAAATCATGCTTTTGGCATCCATGAACACGTTGAAACCATCGTGCTCAATAATGGTGTCGCCTTTTTCCTGGGGTGTGAATTGCAGGTCATAAGACAAGCCGGAACAACCGCCGCCTTTAACTCCCAAACGCAGACCAATATCGGGATTATTCTCCGCATTGACCAGCTTTATGACTTCTCCATTTGCTTTAGGGGTAATCTTTACAAAATCGATATCAACTGCCAT
>JAJDBI010000158.1 GCA_029261435.1 Nitrospinaceae bacterium | reverse complement strand
GTTGAAGCATCAAAAACGGGGGAATTTAAAGGATTCTTCACAACATTCTATGGAAAACATGCCCGCAAAAAACGATAAACCAGTTTTGATCTATGATGATGATTGCGGGTTTTGCCGTTTATGGATATCGCGTTGGAGCCCATTTACACAAGATGCTGTGGTTTATCACCCCTCTCAGGACGTAGCCGAAAACTATCCACAGATTTCTCCCGAACAATTCGAATCCTCGGTTTATTTCGTTGCCTCGGATGGAAGTTTTTGTTCAGGGGCTCAAGCTGTTTTCAAGACCCTGGCGTTTGCTCCAAATGGAAAATGGTTTCTCAGAGCTTATGAGAAAGTGCCCGGTTTTGCTCCAGTTTCGGAATGGGGTTACAGGCAAGTTGCGGAAAACCGAAAATTTTTTAGTGCGTGCACCCGCTGGGTTTGGGGAGGTTCCACGCAAATTCCCACTTGGTTTCTGACACGACGAGTTTTTCTTTTTCTCCTCGGGTTGGTTTATCTGCTGGCCTTTGGTTCACTGTGGAATCAAATCGAAGGGCTGATAGGGCAAGCCGGTATTCTCCCGGTCGAACTTTATTTGAAAGATGCTGAAATGCATTGGGGTTCTGAACGCTTCTGGCAGGTGCCCACTTTGTTCTGGTTTAACGCCGGGGATGACTTTTTACAGGCGATTTGTCTACTAGGTGCTGGGGCTTCATTAATGGTCATGGCCAATTTTTTTGCGGGCTGGGCACTATTGTTGACATGGGGTTGTTATCTGTCCATTTTTCATGTGGCTCAACCATTTTTAGGTTTTCAGTGGGATACTCTTCTTCTTGAAACGGGGTTTCTATCACTTTTTCTGGTTTCCTGGCGGAGACAGTTACATGAGCCTGAGAGCCCACCGTCATGGTTTATTCTTTTTCTGTTTCGGTTTCTTTTGTTCCGTGTGGTTTTTTCTTCAGGATTGGTCAAGCTTCTCAGTCAGGATCCCACTTGGAGTAATTTGACAGCACTCTATTACCATTATGAAACCCAACCTCTTCCGACCTGGGTCGGGTGGTATGCGCATCAATTGCCTCATGTGTTCCAAGAGCTTTCAGTAGCTAGTGTATTTATCATTCAACTCGGGGCCGTGTTTCTGATTTTTGGTCCCCGACGCATTCGTTATATGGGTTGTGCTGCGCTGATTTTTCTTGATGTGTTGATTATCCTGACGGGCAATTATGGTTTCTTTAACTTGTTGACCATTGTCCTGTGTCTGCTTTTGTTGGATGACTCGGTGTTTTCAAGGTGGTTACCGACTAAAGGAGAAAAAGATAAAGCCTCTGTTGTTCTAAAGAAAAAGTTTTTATTAAAAGTTGGAGTATTGGGGTTTTGCATCATACTTTATGTTGTTCCCCTTCTCACAACCAACTACCCCTCAATTTATGTTTCCATTGCTAAAACCATACGTCCCTTTCACATCTTTAATTCTTACGGTTTGTTCGCGGTGATGACCACATCAAGACCGGAAATTATTATTCAGGGAAGTGACGACCGCGAAAACTGGCTTCCGTATGACTTCAAATGGAAACCGGGTGATATGACAAAAAAACCGGAATTTATTGCTCCATACTTACCTCGGCTGGACTGGCAAATGTGGTTCGCCGCTCTCAGCAATTATGAGAGGAATCCTTGGCTGATCAAGTTCATGACTCGTCTTTTACAAGGTTCTCCTAAAGTGATTGCATTGTTGGAAAAAAACCCTTTCCCCAGCAGTCCTCCAAAATACTTGCAGGCGGTAATTTATGACTATCGGTTTACAGATTCTGAAAATCGCAACCGGGACAACTCCTGGTGGACTCGAAAGCTCCTGCATCCCTACACTCCCATTCTGCAATTGCCAGAATAAACAGCATTATCGATCAATTTGTAATGACTCATTATCGGGCATGATCAATCCTCTTTGATCGATTTTTGAGCAATTTTCTGCCTGGTAAAATATTCCTCATATTTGTGTAAACCCTCAAAAATAAGAGCTATAGCAATAGTTTTGCGAAACGGCATGTAACTTGTAATCACTTCAACTTTAATATGCAAAGTTTATTGTTGAGGAATCATGAACAAAATTGAATTGATAAAGGCTGAACGAGACGGTTTAGAAATCAAAAATGAACTCCAACGTTTTGCGGAGGAGGGTTGGGAGTCTATCAGCGAAGATGATATCCAGCGGCTAAAATGGTATGGATTGTTTCTGCGAAACCCAACTCCTGGATTTTTTATGTTGCGGGTGAGGATTCCCAATGGATTTTCTTTTTCTCATCAGGTGCGTGTTCTTGCGTGCATTGCAGAAATCTATGGCAATGGAGTGATTGACATAACCACTCGTCAGCAGGTGCAGTTGCGGCAATTGAAAATTGAAAACATTCCGAAAATTTTTGACCTGCTCGAAGAGGTCGGTCTGACAACTTCGCAGACGGGAATGGACAATGTTCGCAACATCATGGGCTGTCCAATATCAGGTTTGAGTCCGAAGGAAAAAGTGGATGCTCATTCACTGGTCAAGATGTTGAACGAGCATATTGTTGGCAACCTGGAATTTTCCAATCTACCAAGAAAATTCAACATAACCTTGAGCGGTTGCCCGGATGACTGTGTGCATGCGGAAACTCAGGATCTTGCATTGGTTCCAGCCGTTAAGGAAAAGGCCGGTAGCTCGATTTATGGTTTCAATATTCTGGTGGGAGGAAAGTTGGGGTCAGGGGGCTATCGCATCGCAACTCCCTTGGATGTTTTCCTTTCTCCAGAAGAGGTGGTGGAAGTGTGCTCAGCACTGATCCTCTTGTATCGCGATCATGGTAGCCGGGATGTGAGAAGTAAAAACCGTCTGGCTTTCCTGATAGAGGGTTGGGGTGAAGAAAAATTTCGTTTGGCTTTGGAAGAAAGAGTGGGAAGGTCGCTGACACCTGCTGGAGTGGATTTGAGAGGGAATGAGAAATCGGAACATATCGGAGCCTACCGTCAGAAACAGGCCTCGATGAACTATGTCGGATTAAAGATTCCTGTAGGGCGAATTCAGGCCGGCAAATTGAAGGAGTTGGCTCGGCTTGCGGAGAAATACGGAAATGAAGAAATACGATTTTCCCATTCCAATTCTTTGATCATTCCAAATGTTACAGATCAGAAACTGGGTGACATGCTTGAAGAGGCAGTGGTTAAAGAGTTCAGTTACCATCCCTCCAGTGTTCTGCGAGGACTGGTCAGTTGTGTGGGAAGCGATTATTGCAATCTGGCGGCGATTGAAACCAAGTCTATGGCTTTAAAGGTTGCCGCGCAACTGGAAGGCAAGCTCCCTAATACGGCACCGATTAATATGCATTGGTCAGGATGCCCGGCGGCATGCGGCAACCATCTGGTGGCTGATATCGGACTGCTTGGAAAAAAAATGCGTCGTGGCAGTGAAGTGATTGAAGGGGTGGATATTTATATGGGTGGAAGAACAGGGATTGATCCTAAGTTAGCCGTGAAGGTTATGGAAGATGTGCCTTGTGATCAGTTGGCGCAGGTTCTGGAATTTGTGGTTCCCTATCATACCCGCGAAAAAATGCATCCTATCAAAGGGAAAAAATATACAAGAAGACGTGATTCGTCTTTGCCTGTGAAACCCAACAAGCAAACAGGAAATAACATGGAAGAAATAAAAACCTTGCGTTAGCCGGATATAAAGGAGGTTGAGAATGTTTGAAAATGACATTGGTAAACTGGCCTACACGGCAGAAATGAAAGTTAAGACCATGAACAGTTTTCCACCGGGATATCTGGCTCTGTCTGGTTTGGCAGGAGCTTATCTGGGATTCGGTATTGTTTTGATTTTTTCAGTAGGCGCTCCTCTTGCGGGTACGCAGTTTGCCCCTTTCATGAAGCTGATTATGGGAGCCAGTTTTGGTGTGGCTCTGAGTCTGGTTATTTTTTCCGGGTCAGAGTTGTTCACCGGCAATAATATGATTTTTGCCGTTGGTAAACTTAAAAGCCGGGTAGGCTTCAGTGCTATATTCAAACTATTCGCATTGTGCTTTATCGGCAACCTTCTTGGGTCCGTGCTCTTTGCGTGGTTGGTGGTGCAGGGAGGGAGTCTGTCTGTAGAAGCTCAAGCCTTGATTGTCAAAATGGCTGGAATGAAAATGTCACTCGGTGCGAACGAAGCTTTTTTTAGAGGGATTTTGTGTAACTGGCTGGTGTGCCTGGCTGTGTGGATTGCCAATCGAAATGGGGATGAGACCGCCAAGTTGATAATGATATTCTGGTGTCTGTTTGCTTTTATTGGAAGTGGGTATGAACACAGTATCGCCAACCAGTCTTTAATGAGTATTGCATTAATGATTCCACATGGGCCGGAAGTGTCACTGGCAGGTTTTTTTCACAATCAGGTTTTTGTGACCCTTGGGAACATGGTGGGCGGCGGAGTCATGGTTGGAATAGTATATGTGTTTGCTTCTGCAGGGCCATTTTACTCCAGTAAAGAACCGCAATTGCAGAAGCTGGAGCCGGCCGAACAGAAAGAAGGTTGATAGAAGTTGTTTTCCCACTAATGGAGTTGCTCTTATGGGGAATTAAAGTCACCTCTCACCTCATCTCTCCCCGTAAGAGGAGAGGAATTTGTTATTCCCCCTCCCTTCATAGGGAAGGGTGGATTGAGAGGTTTTATATTCTGCGGTCTCTGAAGAACTAAGTTGCAACTCATTAAGCCGAGACACCCCCTTTGTTTGCTCATCAAAGCTATTGCCAGTTGGCCCCACGCCGAGTGGGGGTTGCTAAGTCTGTGGTAGGGGATATATTGCAGGTATGGACCCTGAGAAAGTCAACTACCACTATTGCGACGATCTATCGACCCACCCCTGGCCTGAGGGAACTCGGGTTCTTGTGACCGGAGCAAATGGATATGTGGCGCATCGTTTGATCCCCGAGTTGGTGTCACGGGGTTATATCGTCCGGTGCATGTACAGAAACAATAATTGCCCACCGCTTTTGAATCATCCCCGTATTGAGCATGTCTATGCTGATTGTCTGAATATGAAAGAGTTGCTCCCCGCATTGCAGGGTGTTGACCACGCCTATTACCTGATTCACAGCATGAGGTCGAAGAAGGAAGAGTTTGTAGAAAAAGACCAGGTGGCTGCGAAAAACTTTCGCGAATCGGCTGAACAACATGGTGTGAAACGGATCATTTATCTGGGTGGGCTGGGAGAAAAAAATGACCGCATGTCCCCGCACCTGAGAAGCCGGAGAGAGGTCGGGAATATATTGTCGCAGGGAACTATTCCGGTGATCCGTGTTCGGGCGGCGATCATCATCGGCACCGGTAGTGCCTCTTATGAATTGATGAAATCTCTGACCCTGAACAACCGTATTATTCCATTTTTGTCGGAGTTCAATTCTGTATGCCAGCCGATCGCGATTCGGGATGTGATCAAATATCTGGTGGGTGTCATGGAAACACCGGGTCTGGGGACACGTGTTTTACAGATTGGTGGGAAGGATGTACTGACATACAAGGAAATGATTTTGAGCTTTGCCAAAATCTTGAATAAGCGGGTTCACTTTATTGATGTTTCGTGGGTGCCCATCCCTGTTGATTGGATGTGCCGACTATATGCTTACTGGTTGCACTGCTTTATTTCCATCCCGGTAAATATTACCTGCCTTTTATTGAACAGCCTTAAAACAGATGTGGTGTGTGTGGATGATGAAATCTCAACGATTCTTCCCTTTGAGCCTCTTGACTTCGTGACTGCTGTGAAATGGGCGCAGGAAAAAGAAAAGCGTTCGATGGTATTTTCACACTGGAGTGATGTTCCGCCTGAGAATATGAGTGACCTTCTGCCTCTGTGCGAATTTGAGTCGTCAGAGTTTATCATTGAAGAGCATGGGATAGATATCCCTGCAACTCCAGAGCAGGTATTCCCGGTGGTTTGCCAGATCGGCGGCAAACATGGTTGGAATCATGCCAACATCCTTTGGGAAATACGTGGTCTCATTGATCGCCTTCTGGGGGGAGTGGGCTTGCATCGGGGTCGGCGCGACCCAGCCCACCTCCGTGTTGGGGACTCGGTGGATTTCTGGAGAGTAGAAAAGCTGGAACCCAATCAAGAACTATTGCTGAGAGCAGAAATGATCACTCCTGGCTTGTCCTGGCTCCAGTTTCAACTCGAGCCTGATCAAAACGGGGGAACTCATTTGATGTTGAGAGCACATTTTATTCCCAAACCTTTTTGGGGAAATCTTTATTGGGTGGTTTTATCAAACTTTCACTCTTATATATTCAAAGGCATGCTGGAATTTTTCAGGGAAAAGAGTTTGCAAATATCTGCAAACTAGAGAGAGGTGGAAATCTCATGCACATTAAAGACGGAGATACAGTTTGCATTGTTGGGGGAGGCCCCGGTGGATCAGCTTGTGCCATGACCCTCTTAAGAGAAGCCAGGAAGTTGGGAAGAATAATAAATGTAGTGTTGCTCGAGCATAAACAATTTTCTGAACATCGCCACTACAATCAGTGCATTGGTGTGCTCTCTCCACCTTTCGAGAATATTCTTAAAGATGAATTGGGCCTGACTTTACCTGAAGGCCTGGTTCTCAATGAAATAGAAGGCTATCGGTTGCATTCTGATTTGTTGAGTCTGGACTTGATCGGGGAAGAGTCGGGCAGGTCGGTTTCTGTTGCACGCTCCAGGTTTGATGCCTTCATGCTTGAAGAGGCCCGGAAAGCGGGCGCTCAAGTGGTTCATAACCGTGTGACGGCGATTGAAGTCAATTCTGAAGGAGTGCTTATTTATAGTGAGGGTGAAAACATAAAGAGCGCGGCGGTGGTGGGAGCTTTCGGTCTTGATGATGGGACTTGTAGAATTTTTGAGCAGGGTACTCCATACAGGCAGCCGGACTTTTTGAATACGGTGATCACGCTCCTTTACCCTGGAAAAGAGTTCATGCAAAGCATGGGCCTCACGATTCATGCTTTTCTGCTTTCTCACCCCGGACTGGAGTTTGGCGCCGTCACTCCTAAAGACGATCATATCTCCATCAATATTGCAGGTCGACATGTTTCATCAAATATCATGATGGAGTTTCTGCGCTCAGCTCCGGTGCAACGATTTCTTCCTCCACATCAAAGGCGCGAGAAACCTCTTAACTATTTTAAAGGCAGGTTCCCCATCGCCCCAGCCAGAAATTTATTCGGCGATCGTTATGTAATGATTGGAGACTCGGCTGGGCTCATGCGCCCATTCAAAGGGAAAGGTATTAACTCGGCGATCAATACAGGTATTTATTCAGCCTGTTCAATTATGCAGCATGGGGTTTCTAAAAGAGCATTTGCTGAAAACTTTTACCAGAATTGCCAAGAACTCACCGAAGATCTTCCCTATGTGCGCGCCGTGCGGGTTTTGACCAATATGGCGACAAGGTTCAAGTTTATGGATCATATGATTGCGGTAGCGGCAGAAAGGCCTGACTTTATGAAGGCCATGTTCAGCAGTGTTTCCGGACACGACCCTTATAAGAAGATCATCATGGAGACTGCGGGATTGTCGCTTTCTTTTACTTTTGCACAAAAGATTCTTGAACATTTTGTGTTACGCCAGGAGGCGCATCTCCCGCCAAAAAGTGCCAGCCCGGCTTTGTGACGTTGTTTCCCCAGAGGTCCTGTGATACGCTCTTTTTTTTCCTATGGAGTCTCATGAAAAGACATTATTCAATAATTGTGTTCCTGATGGTTTTTGTCCTGCTGGGTTGTCCTCCGCCGCAAAAGGCCAGAAAAAAGATGCCGCGCATTTTTGCCCTGAGCTATACCATGATTACAGGTAAAGAGCCTTCCTATCTCATCACCGATGATTTTAATCGCGATAACATTCCAGATTTGGTTGTGGCCAATAGCGGCGATCATTCCTTCTCGTTTTACAAAGGACTCGGTGATGGGACTTTTAAGGATCAACTTGTTTATCAGACGGGACGAGATCCCATTTGTCTGGTTTCAGGCGATTTCAACGAAGACGGTTACACGGATATCGCGGAACTCAATTATGCCGACCAGTCCATACAGGTTTTTTTGAATACACGATTGGGAAGTTTTCAGAGAACTGAACAGCTTATTAAGCCAGGTAAGATTCCCATCAACATGGCGTTAGGAGATTTTAACTCTGACGGAAATATCGATATGGTTGTCACCCTGCGTTTTTCGAATGTGGCGGTGATTCTGGGTAAGGGTAATGGATTTTTTAAAGAACCCTATATCATGGATGTTAAGGGCCAGCCAACTGCGGTAGTCGTCGGCGATTACGATCAAGATGGAAAGACAGATGTTGCGGTGGCTTTAGCGGGTAATGGCAACAAGGGTGTTCAGATTTTATGGGGTAAGGGTGACGGTAAGTTTGAAGGCTCCAAAGCTTTTAAAGGAGGCAAGCAGCCTCTCTCTCTTGTCAGTCTGGATGTGAACAATGATGGGTTGATGGAATTTGTAACTTCCAGCAACTCTTTGCATGCTCTGACTACACTGGTGAACAACGGCGATAAGACCTTTACTTCCTTGCGAGATTTTGCCTCGGGCAATTTCCCAAAATTTGTTGTTGCGGCTGATTTTACCGGCGATGGTTTACAGGACATTGCCGTATCCAATTCCACCGATGACCATATCAGCGTTTCATTGGGTAGAGGTGACGGAACCTTTACTTACCCTCCGATCTATCACAAGGTCGATGAGCATCCTCAAGGTATGGCGGTAGCAGATTTTAATGGCGATGGCTTGCTCGATATTGCCGTCTCCAGCCGGGATAAAAATCTCATCGACATCCTCAGTAAGAAAAACATGATCAATCCCAAGCCTGATCTCCATCAAAAAGAACCCAAGTCGTCTTAACCGCTCGGCATCGCGAATAACTGTGGGAGACGTGGCAATCCAGTACCATATTTTATAGGGGATTAAAATGGACAGGTGTGAAAATGTTTGACACTGTCCCACAGGAGTAAGAATAATGCGCTATCATATCCTTTTTGGGATACCCAATAGCAGGGCTGGGTGGAGTGTCAATAACCGAAAGAGGTTATTATGACCGATTGTGAGATGATGAAGTATTTTTAGATTAAAAGAAGAAAACAGCTCAAAGCTTGAAAAAGTTTACTATAGATTATTTATTTTTCTTGGCGGGATTAGCTGGTGAATGTCATAATTTATTACACCTATCCAATTCTTATCTGTGTTTTTACGATAGCCCTAAGTTTCCTCCCTTCCTGGTATTGGACAAAATTTTTAAAACTAGACTCTCTAACCCGTTTCCTATTGTCAATATTGAGTGGGTTTACGTTAATGTACCTGTTTGAATTTGGAGCCTATGTTATTTCAGCGCCCAAATGGATTCCTTTGTTCCTGACTGCATTAACCGCCATAATTTCTACTGGGTTTTCATTTTACAGGAATCACGTTGAAGTGCAGAAAGACCCATTTCCATGGGCAGGGCTATCAGCTTGGTTTGCACTCTCCTTATGGATATTGGCATTTCAGGTGAATGTTATAAGTTACGGATCTCAAGTAAGTTGGGCCGGTGACTGGTTTGAACATTACGAACGATCAATATTTTTTATGAATCAGTTACCTGTATCAACAACTTTCCTTGAAGGTATGTTTTTCCTTCCAGCAAGAGGCCCTTTATTTAATGCTAATGCAGGTCTAATAATGAGCGGGCTAGGTCACGAATTCTGGGTCTATCAATGCATATCGACAACTTTAAATGCTTTTCCTGTAATAATAATGGGATTGCTGATTAAAGAGGTTTCAGGCTGGAGTAAAAACAAGGCCTTTTTTTCGAGTGCCATATTTTTGGGTCTGGCACCTTTTTCGTTTCAACAATTACTCTATACATGGACCAAGTTTTTTGCCGTCGGATTTATCTTGTCAGGGATTTATTTTTATATACGTGGATGCAAGGAACGAAAATTTCACCTGGTAGGTCTGAGTTTTTTGATATTTTCACTGGGTATTCTAGCGCACTATATGGTCTTAGTGCCTATGTTATTTTTCGTCTTACATTTTTTGTGGACCAGTTTTTTATCCCCCAAGATATTTAAGGTCCCAGCTTTATATCTTTTTGTCTTGTCTCCCCTAATACTTGCTACATGGTTTGGTTTTTTGTTTTTGAAGTTTGGAGTGAACGAGTCGTTAAATGCGAACACCGCAATAGGAAAAGAATATGCAGAAAATTATTATAAGAATGAGGGAAAAGAACAACCTGCACACCTACATTTGTTCTTGGGAAATATGTTGACTTCAATTTTCCCAAATGATTGGAGGCACAACTGGAAAGGATTAGGGCGAGCTTTCATTGCCAGGGTGGAATCATGGGATTTTGGGCCGAAAGAATTTTCTCCAGAATATAAGCTGGTCAATGAAGTTAACAAGAGGCGTTTGGATATAGTGAATAACCAAAATGCTCTAGTTGGAAATCTTGGTTTTGCGGGTAGTGGAGGGCTGATAATTGCCCTGATGGTTTTAATTCTAAGAAGAAATACTCCTGCTCATTCATCAAGGGAAAATGGTTTAGAGCCCCATATAAGGTTCTGGCTTTTATTTGTTCTCATAGGTATTCCCCTTAATATTCTGCCTATTCCCATATATGGCTCTGCAGGATGGGCTTATGCACACCTTCAAGTATATGTTTGTCTAGCGGCACTGTGGATTTTGTCTACACTAAATACGTTGTTACCTGAAATCAGGTACCTTTTGTTTGGAACTTTTATTTTTGATTCGGTACGGTCAAATTATAACTGGGTAATTCTGCACGCAAGGCCTTTAGTGTTCAACTGGAGCGATGATTTAGAACTACTCATAACTGGACCTCAGGGTCTCAACGATCAGTATGTGAGAAACTATCTTCTGAAAGTTCATCAAGAGAGCATTTTTCTTTACGATATTTATATGGACGACAGACTGCCGGTGATTACTTTTTATGTGCTCTCCGCAGTGACGTTGTTGGCTATTAGTTTTGCTAAGCCACGCTCGCCGTTGTAATCGACTGGTTTTTGGCTACAATTTGTCTGCAAAAAGTATCCTGAATAAGGCGATTGCATAGTTAGAACTAGCCGCTTAAAAATTTATTATAAAGTCAGTTATGGAAATCCAAACATAGCCATTTAAATTGGTGTTACGGTTTCTCACGTCGGAAACCTATTCGGTACATTGAGGGGCCGGGCAGTGTGAGAATTTGAGTTGGAGTTGTGAAAAGACAACTAAATGAGATATTACAAGCGAGATGCTATGGTGTACCCCTCTGGGGCAAGAGAATAATGGTTGATATCACTGCCTCAGCATGACATCTAAATCGATTCAGGGGAGGTCATTTTCACTGGCCCTGGGCCGAGTGCCCCCTAGCGAGCGAAGGTGGCAAATAGCGAGGGTTCTTCAGGCCGAGATAAATTGTTGGTAGCTGATAGAGATATTGCAGTAGGCCCTACGCCGAGTGGTGTTAGATTGCTACGGGGGAGGCAGGCTCAAGGTGGCCTTCGGGGTAGACATACAAAATGTCTTCAGGTGCGATCATCTGCGCGACTTCCAGAACATTTTGATAGCCTTGCAGGTGGTTGTTGGCAACCGGGACCAGAACAAAATCGTAATGTTCGCTCACGAGTTGATCTATCAAGTCGGTAGAAATCGATTCGGCTGAAAAGAATCCTGTGCCGTAAGAATAGATTTGATTCAGCCCTTTCATATCTTCCATATCTTTGGCAGAAACATCCTGTCCCAAAAGATCGACCTGCGCCTTTGTGTTTAAATTTTCCAGGATAAGGCGGATCATCCAGTTCCTTACATTTCTGAGAACCAGAATTTTGGAGCCATCAGGTATGGCTTTGAAAGAAGATTTGGCGTTGTTTGAAAAAGTTTTTGATTGAACTTTCTCTTTTCCCATATCAAAAGCGGATAAGGCCTTGTTAAAGTTCGTCTGGATTTCCTCCGCAGGGTAATGCGGGTAGTGGACCACAACCTGGCCGTTACCATCGAACCCTTCCCAGTCTGTCGAGGGTACTAATAGAGATTCATCGACGCAGGAGTTATAAAAATCGGTTCCTGGTTGAGGCGTGTTGATAGAAACCTGAATTTCATCGAGCCATCCTTGAGATGCCATCTCATAAACCAGATCCACGGTCTTTTGATCTTCTTCCCGACTGGAGCCAAGCCCGCCGATGCTGATGGTTCCGTAAAACAGCATGCCCAGACTTTTGCCAAATTTAACCATGGTGCGAAGCTTGTTCAGATCGTGTTTTTTGCCCAGAGTCATTTTTTCAGCGACTTTGTCACTCCCGGTCTCAATTCCGAAACGGATTTTGTAATATCCCGCTGCACGCATTTCTTCCAGAGCTTCTTCATCCAGAGAAGCGTATTCGCACATGGCTTCGTATTTGAGGTGGTCCAGTCCTGCAGAGCGAATGGACTTGGCAAGAGAGATATTGAAACTTCTTTTAATGTTATGAACTTCTTCGTCGAAGAAAACGCCTTCCATTTCTGGATATTTCTCGTGCAAGGTGCGGATTTCCTCAACCACGCTATCAACATTTCTAGGGCGCCAGTTCAGTTCATCGTAATAGAGTGTGGCCGCGGCGCAAAAATTACAACGGCGCGGGCAACCTCTGGATCCGTACATCTGAATCTGTTTGTAGCGGCAGTTGGGTTCGTGATAATCAATGCGGCTTATATCATCATCTTCAGGAAAAGGCAGAGCATTGATGTCGATCAGTTCGCCTCGGGCATTTGGATGAACGCCAGTCAGTTTTAGGGAGTCTTTTCCCTGTATCAGATCGAGAACGGTGAATTCATATTCACCGATGCAAACGTGGTCCGCTATTTTAAGAACCTCTTCGGGATGAGCCATGGGGTGTTGTCCCGTGAACACCAGCTTGGTTCCAAAAGCCTCCTTGAGTGCAGAGGCAAGACGCAGATCTTCACGGATTGTTCGCGTTGAACTTTCCATGACGAGCCAATCGGGTTTTTCTGCACTGGCATGCTTGAAATAGGTTTCAAAATCCCACCCGTTGAGCACACCATCCATGAACTTTACGTGATGGTCGGTTTCCTGCTTCAAAAGAGAAGAGGTGTAGGCCAGTTCCCAGGGGTAATACCCGCAATTGGTGAAGTTCTTCACGCCCAGGGACCAGCGTGAAGGAACATGGACCATGTGGTAACCATCGCGGTCGACTCCTACAGAATTGGCGACAATGATGTTCTTGGTTTTCATCAGGATTGTGTGATCGCTTTATTGGGTTCCCGCACCGGCGGTTGGTAAGGTTTGGGAGAAAATGCTCCGAACAGTTTGCGGATCCCCCATTCTCCGATCAATGCCAGAGTAATGATGAAACAAAGCAGAGCGGTTGCGGCATAATTGATTGCCAGCCAGAAAAAAGTGGTTTTCTCCATGATGGATTTGCGCATTGCCTTGGCTGATTCAAGCTTTACGAAAGTGCCTTTAGGATTATAACCCCGCACTTCTTTGGCCTTGGCGGCACAGGCTAAACGATCGATATTGGCGTAACCCAGTCCATGATCGATATTGTAAAGAGAGACCGCAAGGTCATATTTCTTTTCTTGCAGACGGGCGATGTTTGCCTTGCCGTAATTGGAGACACTCATCCTGCGCTGGTCTGGAATGGTGAGGACTTCATCCACAAGAGGATCTTGTGCGACTGCTTCCCGGGCTGATTGCGGAGCCAAAACAGTGATCCTGCAATCCGGGAACTCTTCTCTTAGAGACAGCAGGGTCTGATTTAGAATCCGCGTGGCGGAACGAATAACCAGAATATTCACTTGGCTGTTCTGTGCCTCCATAGATTAACCGGGAATATGGGCGCGGCCAAAGTCACCTGGGTTTTCCAGATCAAACACTTTGCCTTCGACATTGACGGCGACCAGTTTTTTGATTCCAGAACGTTTTGCAATAGCCTTGACTTCAGAATAGCCGTTTCCGGAAATATTATTAAAAGGAATCACGCCCAGTGAAAACGATTTCTTTTTCAGCTGTCCCATTAGACTGTCCGGGAACGTTTTCTGGTTGAAATGCGAGTCTCCATAAAGGAGCACTTCATTGACATGTGGATTTTTCCTCAGTTCCTGTTCCACTCCGGGTTGTGCGAGAACAGTCACGTGCTTCTTGAACTGACTATGGACTGAGTCCACAACATCGTGAACCTGTTTCATCCTGGAACTGCGGAAAATCAGAATCTCTCCATTGGAATTGAGATCCAGGTTTTTAAAATTATCCTTGGCAGTGGCGCTGTAGCGTTGATTGAAACCTATCTCATAGAGCTTCTCTGCGGCTCTGAAATTGGCCATGATTTTATCGGCCGGGTATTCCGGGCGGTTGACCACGACATGGTTCCCTCCATCAAAATGCTTCCAGTCCATATCCTGAAGGTAACCCTGTTCCTTCATGCGATTGAAGAACGGGGTGCCCGGTTGCGGTGTGCTGATAGAAAGTTGAAACCTCCACAGCAGACCGCGATCAAGAAGTTCATGGATGAGATCGAGAGTTTTTTTGTCACAATCATCGGTGGAGCCTTCTCCCCCGAAAGTGAAAGTCCCATAGAATTTCAAGCCGATGCTGGTGCCATGTTTCATGAGTTGCTTGAGCTTGGGAACATTGAATTTTCTCTGTAGTTCCATTCCCTTCGCCGCGTGTTCGCCGGCGGTTTCTATTCCGAGCCGAACCATGTAATAGCCAGCACTTTTCATGTTGTCGAGAACTTCTTCATCCATGGGCCACTGACCACACATGACATCATATTTCAGATCATCGAGTCCGTTTTCGCGGATGGCTTTTGTCAGTTCAAGAATATATTTTTTGCTGCCGTTATGAACCTCTTCGTCAAAAAAGATGCCTTCCAGATTCGGATACTTGGCGCGCAAGTTATGTAATTCGTAGACCACATTTTCTGGATTTCTCGGTCGCCAGTTAGGACGTTGATAGGAAATATTTCCACATACGCAAAAGGTGCAGGACAAGGGGCAACCTCTAGAGGCATACGCCTGTATTTCCAGGTATTCACTGGAAGGTTCGCCGGGCATTCCGTATTGCAAGCGAGAGACATCATCATCTTCAGGAAGTGGCAAATTATTCACATCAAGCGGAGGCCTGATGTTGGTGTTGGGGTAGAGTCCCATAATCGAGGCAAGGTCTTTGCCTTGAAGGATATCAAGCACAACCATTTCATATTCCCGAAGGATGACATGGTCGGCGTATTCGCTCACCTCCT
>JAJDBI010000157.1 GCA_029261435.1 Nitrospinaceae bacterium | reverse complement strand
GTAAAAGTGGATTCATGATCCCTTCCTGGGGAAGCGGCGGTGTTGAAGGTATCACCTTTAACAACGCCTATTATTGGGCAATTGACAAGCACTCGGATGCGACATTTGGCATGGACTATTCGGAGAATCGTGGTGTTAAACCAACAATTGAATACAGATACACTCCCAACAAACACACCGCAGGGTCCTTCAATGCTTCTTTTATAGATGACAAGATTACAAACTCTACCTTCTGGGAAGTTAAAGCCAAACACAAACAAACTCTGCCTTATGATTTTAATTTCAACGGGGTTCTTGACCTGCAAAAACAGGGATTCAACAGAAACTTCAGCAATAGCACCAACGAAAGAGCCCAACGCAATACAGACTCCTTCGCCACCATTACAAAAACCTGGGAAGGTAGCTCTCTTGATATTCTGACTCGGTTTCGGGAAAGCTCACAAACAGGCAGCGACCAAACTTTTGCGCAGCTTCCTCAAATCACCTATAAAACACAAAGGCAATCCATAGGAGACACCAACTTCTTCTTCAGTCAAGACTCCAGCTTTACCTCGTTTCTTACTGACCTGGATACAAGCCCTGATGTCGATGATAAGTTTTCCGTACAACGTTTTGACTTTAGCCCTCAATTCTCCTACTCAACGAGGATTGCACCTTGGCTTACTTTCACTCCTTCACTGGGAATCAGGGAAACAATTTACAGTAAAGGGTTAGACGAAACGGATAATAATAAACGCTTGGACTTTTTCACCAGAGAATCCTTCAATGTAGGTGCCAGTTTTGATGGCCCAAGGTTTGAAAAAATTTTCGACACTAAAAACAAATATATCCCCAAGGTCAAACATTTATTAGAACCACGCATCAGCTACAACTACACGCCTGACATAGATGAAGAAGACCGCGCAAAAATCAAAGTCTTCGATGGTATTGATACTATAAACAGGCAGAGTTCAATTACTTATTCTCTAACTCAAAGAATTTTGCAAAAGGAACGTGAAACCGGGGACAAATTTAACACCCGAGAAGTCCTTCGATTTGACATCAGCCAGTCGATAGACTTGATTGAAGCAACCGGGTCGGAAGAATCAGAGAACAAAAAGCCATTTTCTGACCTTCGCTTTGATTTGGACAGTCGATTGCATGATAATTTGGAATTCAATTTCGATTCCACTTTTGACATCCATGCAAGTGCTCTCAAAACTTTTAACCTTGAGGTGGGCATCAAACCTATCGACTCCTTATATGTTTTTTTTGATAGACGTTGGACTAAAGGTCAGGATGCCTTTATCATAAGTGGTATGGACTGGACTGTTAATGAAGGTTGGAACCTAAAGGCCACAACCCGCTATAACGAAAGTCAGGACAAATTCCCGGAAAATCATTTAAGTTTGCTGTACGATAATCCCTGCAAGTGCTGGGGTTTTAACCTCGACCTCATCGAAAGGGATAGTCTTGTAGGAAATGGAATCAACCAGAGAGAAACAGTATTTCTTTTGGGGATTACACTAAGAGGCCTTGGCACCCTGCAGAGAGGGGATGCTGACATTAGCAAGCGTTTATTCCACCGTGAGTTTCAATCGATAAAATGACTATTGCAGAGAATATTGCCAGAGTAGCGTTAGAGATTGGTGCTATAAAGATCAATGCCCAGCAGCCTTTCACCTGGGCTTCAGGTTATAAAATGCCCATCTATAACGACAATCGCCTGCTTCTGGGAAATGCACAGAACCGTGCACTGATTGCCAAAGGTTTTCACGACCTATTAAAAAAATGTACTGCTGAGATAGAAATCATAGCAGGAACAGCGACTGCGGGCATTCCTCATGCTACCACCCTGGCTGATCTGCTTCAGGTTCCTTTAATTTATGTCAGGTCTACAGCCAAATCCCACGGTATGGGCAACAAGATTGAAGGGATTCTTAATAAAAACCAGCGAGTATTAGTCATCGAAGACCTGATTTCTACGGGAGGAAGCGCAGTCAACGCTATTACAGCCGTTCGAGAAGCAGGTGGCACCGTTGACCATTGTTTCAGTATTTTTAGTTATGGGTTTCCCGAAGCCTTAGAAAAATTTAAAAGTGTATCCTGCCAAATCCATTCCATCCTGGATTTTTCTGAACTCCTGAAGGTGGCTCAATCGACCCAATATATCTCTTCAAATGACATTGAGACACTCCAATCCTGGCAAAAAAGCCCCTTTCAATGGGGGGATATGAGTCTTTAACCTATAGCAGCGTATCTTGATGCTAAAGGATGCCTCCCCTCCTCTTCTTCTGGACATGAATCTTATTGACAATCCCCCCCCTTTAATACTAGTATGACCGTTTCTTAGAGGGGCCTTGCCCCCAAGCGAACAAAGCAGTTTGTCCCTTATAATAAGGCTTTCGGCTTTTATAGAAGAACGTATTCCGAACCCCCTTTTCAGGGAGTCTCGGTTTTAATTTGCAAAATATTTATTGGAGGTTTGTTTAGATGCCCAAACTAGAGTTAGGTCCTATTGGTTTACTTCCCCCTTCTGCCGCAGCATTGGGTATTTTCCAGCCTGAAAAAGGCTCGGGATTGGATTTAGTTGAAGGTGAGCACGTCCCAACGGAAAAAGCCATTGAAAAAGCTGCTCATGAGATATTAACCAGACGTAACCCAACCCTGTTTCCCGGGCCAATGATTGTTTGGGGATGGAATGAAGAAACTGATCATAAAGCAAATTTGGCAATGGACCTGGTAAATGAGGTTCCCGGCATGAACGTAATCACAATGCCCGATTACCGACCCATTTATCCCAAGATTGATCCCGAAACAGTGATAAATCCCTGCCACCCCAATTTAACGGTTAACCATAATAAGATCGAAAGCTGTATCTTGATTGGAATTCACTGTCACTTTGCAAACATTACGCTAAAAATGATCCGGGCAAATACTAACTGCTACACAATGGCATTTTGTGCTTACGATGGCCATGAAGATGCCCTTATCTCCTTAAGAGATCTGGATGGTAGCAAGCTAGTAAAGGTAACGGAAGCAGTTCGTAAAGCCAAAAAAGATGGTGTAGAACCCTGGGGCTTGACTAAGGAAGGAAAAGAAGAGCTCGAAGAAACTGCCGCCAGGAAAAAAGCTGAGTTAAACCCAGCGAAAGCAGATACCACTTTGTTTATGGGTGAACTGGAGCAAGGACTGGACGAAAACGCAGAATAAGTTTGGTTTCGAACTAACAAGATATACAACATCAAAAAGTCCGCTTGTATCAAGCGGACTTTTTTTTTGCTTAATTGCCAGTCATTCAAGCTAATAGAATACAGTAATAATTAATCTTTTAGCATTGACAGAACCAGATTATCCATTACTCTATTTAAATACTTGTTATTGGTTGGTTTTATTATTTACCCGATAAAACGTAGGTGATTCCCCCCCTTTTATAAAAGGAGATTTTTGTGCGCGCACTGGTAATTGATGACTCCAGAGCTATCAGATTAATTCTGGGACAAATTCTTAAAGCCTTGAAATTCGATATCATTGAGGC
>JAJDBI010000156.1 GCA_029261435.1 Nitrospinaceae bacterium | reverse complement strand
ATATTTATGCCTGAAGATTCATCCGGTTTCTGCAAACGCCTTCTGCAAATCAATCGCACTTTGGTTCACGGTGCTTTTGTTCTTGATGAAGATGGTACAACGTTATTATTCCGGGATACCCTGCAACTGGAAAATCTGGACCGCAATGAACTGGAAGGAAGTATCGATGCATTGAGTCTTGCGCTGGCAGAATATGCAGATGAACTGGTTACATTCGCACGCGGTTAAACACAAATTTAGTAATGGAGAGATAAAAAATGGCCGGATTATTTACAAGAATACTGCGACTGGGCAAGGCCGAGGCGCATTCTGCGGTGGACAAGTTTGAAGATCCTATCAAAATGACCGAGCAGGGTATTCGCGACCTGAAAAAAGATTTAGAAGAATCCATGAAAAGCCTGGCGCAGGTTAAAGGCATCGTTATCCGGATGAGAAACGACGCAGATAACAAAAAGAAGCTTGCTGCAGATTATGAGAGTAAGGCGATGGCTCTGCTACAAAAAGCCGAGCAGGGTTCGCTGGAAATGTCTGAAGCTGAAAGGCTGGCAACTGAAGTTCTCTCGCGCAAAGAAGATGCAGGAAAAGAAGCCTTACGGCTCAGCAAGGAGGTCACTTCCCAGGAAAACATGGTTCTGCAATTACAACGAAATGTAGACAAGTTACGCACGACCGTTCAGCGTTACGAAAACGACCTGGTCACCCTGCGCGCCCGTTCCAAAACAGCGGCCGCCACGAAAAAGCTGAATGCGCAAATTGCCAGAGTCGGGTCCGACAGCACCATCGCCATGCTTGAAAAAATGCGCGACAAGGTAGAAGAAGATGAGTCTCTGTCACAAGCCTACGGCGAAATGGCCGATTCGGGGCAAAGCGTTGATGATGAGATCAACAAAGCACTGGGTGAAGGTTCATCCATGCCGGGAGCCTCCGACAGCCTTGCTGCCCTTAAAGCCAAAATGAAACTCAAATAACCATGGTCTTTAACTTTTTTAAAAAGAAAAAAGCTGATCTTCAAAAAGAAGAGTTTCGCATCGAAGATCTGGTACTCAGCAAACTCAAAACAGGTTTTCTCGTCGATTACGACATGAAAACCTATAAGGTCACCGCCTGCAACAAATACCAGTGGGAAGAAGGTGGCACCACCGATGAATGGGAATTAAAGGCTGGCGATGAAACCTGGTTCTTGGAACGCTCCCAGGAGGATGGTGAGATTGAATGGAGTTTTTGCCGTAAACTACCTGTCTCTCAGTTAGAAGGCGACATTGCAGGTGAAATTGTGAACAATGAAGACCCCCCTGAAATAGTTATATTTCAAGGCAAAAAGTTCATTTTTGAGGAAGACGATATCGGTGAGTTTTTTCGTGAAGGATCAGATGAAGGCCTGAGTTTTGTTTCCTGGGATTTTGAAGATGAACAGGAAAAAGAGTTTCTTACCATCGAGCAATGGGGCGAGACCAAATTTGATATGCAAGTCGGTTTCAAGGTCGAGGAATTTCAGTTCACCAATATCCTGCCCGGTGAATGATTCCGTCGTCTAAACGACTTAAAATCACTTCTCTAATACAAATCCCAACTACCCTGCCGGTAATACTTCAAGATATTGTGATTGAATTGAGTGTTGGGTTCAATCTCTCCCTCCTTTTCGAATAACCCCTTACCAAAGTGCATCATTGAGATCATGGCATCCTGATTAAAAAAAAGGGTCTCAATATTCCGAAACTTGTGCATCATGAGTTTTTGTTTGATGAGTTCGGCGGACATCGCTTTCTGCCTGACACCGAGCTGCCACCCCCACTGCCCCATACTGGGTACAGAGTTCTGGTAAGACAAGACCGAAAAGCCCGCCGCCTGCATGGTTTTTTTAATGCACAGAAATGCTTCAGGAGAATACAACGGGCTTGTACTTTGCGTGACCATGGCCCCGAATGGTTTGAGATGCTTTTCTACCATCTTGTAAAAGCCCAACGAATAGAGAAGTGACAGCGAAACCGATTTTGGATCAGGAAGATCAATGATAATGGCATCGTACAAGCTGCCGGACTCTTTTATGAATTGATAGGCATCTTGATTGACCACACGAACGCGATGATCGTTCAGCGAACCCTGATTGATGTTGAGAAAAATTTTATCCCGTCGGGCTAATTGAGTCATGGCAGGGTCCAGATCCACCAGAGTCAGGCTTTTCAAACCAGGATATTTGAGAATTTCCCTGGCGGCCAATCCATCTCCCCCTCCCAGTAGTAGGACATCTTCTCGCTCCTCAATCAAACCCATCACAGGGTGCACGAGAGGCTCATGATATCTTTCTTCATCGTAGGTGCTGAATTGTGTGCTTCCGTTTATGAAAAGCCAAAAATCATCTTTCCATTGCGTGACAACAATTTTCTGATAGCGCGTTTGTTCCTGGTAAACAATTTTATCTTTGTACTTATGTTGTTCACCGTATAAAACAATGGGTTTAGCGACCGCAAACGCCAGAACCGACACCAAAAGAAGAACAAAAAATTGAACGTTGAGAATGCGGGGTCGTTCCAAATGGTCAGGGAATTGCCATAATACCAGCGAGGCCACAAGCAGGTTGAGACTTCCTATAATAACCGGGGTATAAGTCAATCCAAAAAAGGGAAGCAGGACAAAGGCAAACAGGGCTCCGCCCAACAAACCACCGTAGTAATCATATTCCATGACCGAAGATATGTTTTTCCGTAACGATTCATAGGTCTGATTGATCCTCGTGATCAATGGAATCTCAAGTCCGGTCATGAACCCGATCATGCAGGCGATGCCATAAACCACAAGACCAAAATGAATCGTATAGGATGAAATCCAAAAACAGAACATGGCGGAAAAGGTACAAAGAAACGACAAGCCAAATTCAATCAGCACAAATCGGTCCAGAAGCCGGGCTTCATATTTCCTGCTATACCGACTTCCCAGTCCCATGGAGAACAACATCAGGGAGATCACTATCGTCCATTGGAGAATGGCATCCCCCAATAGATAGCTGGCCAGAGTAGCCAGAGTGTATTCGGTCACTATCGCCGCACACCCGGTAGCAAAGACACAGGCTTTCAATATAAAGCTCAAGCGACGGAGCTTGGATTTTTCAGGGTTATCTATTGAGGAGGAGGTTGGCATGAATTAACGGTGCCTTAAAGAAACTCAAATGCACCAAGTGATGAGAAAAGAGGCACCAATGTAGGAGGAGGCTTCTAAAAATGCTGCGCCTTGATTGGGTTTCACCTGGTTCACCAGTTCATCGGCCAGGCGACGTCCCGGTAAAAGAATGCGGTCTGTGAGAGCACGTGCAACGGGAAGCAGAATGAGACCTATCAGCATGTAGAGGGCAAAGGTCATTAAGTTTTCCTCCCAGGAAATAAAATGCTCGGCCGAAGCCGCGCGCAACAAATTGCCAATACCTATCAGCGCTCCGGCAAAGCCGATGCCCACGGCAACGTTATCTTTTTCAATGTGCTCGTGAATATTATAATTCGTGATAAGGTTATAATATTTTCCGACGAAAACAAGAACGGTCTGCCCCAAAGCCCAGAAGGCAATGGCCGTATAAATAGACCCGCCCTCTCCAAATATGGCCCCGTAAATATTGAGTCCCGTGGCCACAAAAACAGCGAACTCGACCACACCGGTGCCACAGTTTTGATCCTGTAAAATTTCCTTACGAATATCAAATTCAGAAAGGATGAACCGGTTATTGATCAAAGCCGAGAGGTTGAGCAAAACAATCGCCAAAGAACCATAAACCAGCATATCGATCAAGTCATTTTCCAGTCCTGCCGATGGCCCGGCGATCACTCCGCCAATGGAGAACGTTAACCCTAGATAATAACCACACATGACCAGAGCGAGCGCCACATTATCTTTTTCCACCAGTTCATTTTTGATGTCATAACTACGGCGGAAAAGAATAAAAACCAGATGTCCGACTGCAAAGACGATAAAACAGGAGCCTAGGTATATTATTGAAGATAAGATGTGATCTAAATTCATAATCATTTACCGAAACTGAATCCGCGGCTTCTAAAAGTGTTTTTACTCCGCCCCATGCGTTGATTAACTTTATTCTGGAAGCGGCTTTGTGACCGGGTTTTTTTGGCCATTTTTCTTTTGAAAAAATCCGGTTTCTGTTTTTTTGTTACCGTCCCGGAGGTTCCATATTCCCGCTGTGGACCGTAATAAGGCCGTCCGCTGCCGCGAAAAGAGGAATAGTCGTTATAGTGGTTTCGACTGAGCCCAAACCCGGCCCAATTCATCACCTGCGACATCAGCATGTATTTCCCGTAAAACTCCCACATACTGCCGCCGCTATCATTATCCCGCCAGCGACCGTACTGAGGATTCCCAACATACTGGTAGCCGTTTGGAAAAGGCGTATTGGTGATGGTGCCATCGGCTGTTTTGGCCGCCAGGGCCATGCCGAGGTACGGTTCATTCTTTTTAAAGTAAGATTCATCCACTTCGATGAAAGGACGCATCGATTGTTGTTCTCCTGCATCGACACGGTATTGATGGTAATAAGAAGGAAAGAAGTTGCCATCCTCGCGCATATCATTAAGGATAATCGCGTATTCCTTTTCACCTTGCAGTTCGTTCTGGATTTTTTCTACCGGGTTTTGACCGACCCCACAACCTTGCAAAAGAAGGGCGCCTGACAAAAAAAAGAGAAGAAAAAATCTTTCTCCGGGCGATAGTATGGAATTGTTCTGATTCATTATTAGAAAATCTAATCTAAGGGTGAAAATCCTTCGGGTAAACACACTCACAAATGATTATCTATCATATCAGTTCTGCTAGTATAAACATACGTTTGTTTAGCAAGAGAGTTTTTACTTTGTAAAGTAAACCGCTATAATCATATTTTCATAAGTCTACGGAAATCAATAGCATGTATTTTTATTTTTTGAAACGCACCTGGAGAAAACTCAGACAACCAGACATCAGACTGCTATTCGGTCTGGCCCTGATCTTTTTGTTAATGATCCTGGTTTTTGCGTCCGTTCTTTCGACCTATGAAAAGAATATTACTTTTTCAGACGGACTGTGGACCGCTTATATCACTTTAACCACAATCGGATACGGGGATGTATCAGCAGCGACCCCGCAAGGACGGTGGGTCACGGTTTTGACCTCAATGCTGGGTATCGGTTGTTTCGGGATTTTGACCGGGGTCATTTTGGAACGGGCCATGCAAAGGAGAATGAAAAAAATGAAAGGCGAAGGCAAATATACAGGCAAAGAACACTTGATCATTGTAAACGTTCCCTCCTATGCGGAGACAACGGAATTGTTGAAAGAGCTGGACCACAGTCCTGATTATAAAGATACCCCCCGCGTCCTCGTAGCCGCACATTTACCCAATCAGGATAAAGAGATTCCGCATTTTTTATCTAAAA
>JAJDBI010000155.1 GCA_029261435.1 Nitrospinaceae bacterium | reverse complement strand
CCCGTTCTAGGATACGGGTTTCGCCCCTTCTTCCTTTTAGGCGCGCTATATAGCATTATCAGTTTGCTGATATGGGGTGGATTTTATGCCGGGTTAACCACGCCACCTTTATTCATGGTTGATCCTGTATCGTGGCATGCACATGAGATGATTTATGGTTATACCATGGCAATTGTTGCGGGATTTTTGCTGACGGCTGTGGCGAACTGGACAGACAGCACACCTGTGCGGGGATTTCATTTGCTAGGGCTGGGCCTACTCTGGCTAGCTGGACGCATAGTTATGAATTTTGATCTTGGTTTTCCAGAGGTTGTCATTTTAATTTTTGAGGGAGCGTTTATTCCTGCGCTAGCATTCAGCTTATCTATTCCTCTTTTTAAATCATGGGATAAGCGCAATTTCGTATTTCTGGTGTTACTAAGCATTTTATTTGCATGCGACATGCTCTTTCTTATAACTAAAGATCGTACATCACTATATGTTGCTGTGATAATTATTGTCACTATGATTTCTCTGATTGGGGGACGGGTTATTCCGGCTTTTACTGAGGATGCTCTGGAAGCACGAGGAGAAGAAGTCCAGGAGACATCGCAGGGAGGATTGGATATTCTTGCTATCCTATCGCTGTTACTGATTATTCTGGCGCTGGTATTTTTTAAACAGGAAGAAACTGTTCTTGCGGGGACTGCCTTTTTATCCGTGATCATTCATGCACTGCGTATGCGGCATTATCATACACTCAGAATATTGGATGATCCTATGGTTTGGATTCTTCATGTCGGTTATAGCTGGGTAATTCTAGGGTTATTTCTTTTAAGTCTCTCTGCGCTGGGTTTTGTTCCTTTCTCTATTGCACTACATGCTTTCACCGCCGGGGGTATTGGCTCTATGACACTCGGAATGATGTGTCGTGTTACGCTGGGCCATACTGGAAGAAGCAAGATCGCAACAAGTCTGACGAAATTAAGTTTTTACCTGTTGCAGTGTGCAATTTGTATTCGAGTATTTGGTCTGTTGATTGCGCCGGGCAATAGCATTGTGTGGATTATTAGTTCCTCAGCACTTTGGATACTTAGTTATTCGCTTTATATTTTGATTTATTCTCCAATGCTATTGAAGCCTGACCTTGATGATATGCTCAATTAGCGGGGCAGGTTAGATCGGCGTTACGAAGGTCCGCTAATGGCTGCGAACTCACCGGTGTCCTCAATTAATACCACTCGAACAACACCATGTTGCAGTTATACGTCACGGAATTGATATGTTTTCGGAAAACATTTTTTTGCAGTTGAAGTGTCTGATTACAGAATGTTTGAGCCGGATTGTAAGTCTTCCCAGTCGATAACTATTATAGATCTTAATTTTTTTAAAGAAGTTCAACAGCGATTGAAGTCTGTTTATTTCGAGGGCCAGCCCTGGGAGGAAGTCATTAAAGCTTTTGATTCGCCAGATATGCTGTTTTATCTGGACCCTCCCGTACTTGCTTGGTTGGGGGAGAAATTTTGCAGGCATGAATTCAAGCCTGAGAGCTACAAAGCGTTGAGGAATCGGCTGTCTGACATCGAGGGAAAGTTTATGCTAAGTTATGACGAATCGAAGGATATACGGAAGCTTTATAAGGGCTTCGAAATTCGCTCGACAGCACCTGTTCATTACTTTGGTAACAAAAAGCGGACCTCTGCAAGGTTGAAGACAGAAATCAGAATACGGAATTTTTGATGAGTAATAGTAGCATTCCAGACAGTAGAAGAATAATATTTCTCGATTACTTGAGGATCTTTGCATTCACTAGTGTTCTTGTCGGGCATAAGTTTAACGCTGATATTGTGGTTTTTTGACTAGCGAAGCGCTCTTAATTGTTCCCGACTTTATTAAAGTATTTGTGTTTGCTTTTTTCTATGTTGGGGGTGCCGGAGTGGTGGTTTTCTTTTTGGTCTCTGGCTATATCATAACCCACGTCTTGCAGACCGAACACCCAATCGAGTTTTTTGTAAAAAGAATTTTCAGGATCTATCCGCTTTATGTTGCGGCTGTACTGCTAGAGGCTGTCAGTATATATTACATGGAGGGGACTGGCCCTGACCTTAAAATCATAATTCCTCAATTGTTGCTCATCGGTGATTTTTTCTCTACACCTTATTCTCTAGGCGGGGTGGAGTGGACCTTGAGAATTGAAATAATATTTTATGTTTTTATTGGTATCTTGCGATGCCTGAATGTGGTGGATGGGCATAAGAAGGCGCTGCCTTGGATTTTAATATTTTCGACCTTATTACTTGGTGTTCTGGCACCGCCCCCGTTCGTAGATGTTTTCCTTAGAGGGTTTGTGTCAATTAATTGCCCGTTCCTGTTTCTTGGCGTATTTTTCTACCTTAAAGAAGTGAAGCAGATCAGTCTTATAACGTTGTTAGGATTCACGCTCATGGTCTTATATCAATACTATTATTTGTTTTCTATTTACCAACCCAATTTTGAGCGATGGCATTTCGCCGAGGCAGGCATAATAGCTTTTTCCCTTTTGTGGAGGTTTCAAGTAAAGCTTCCGGCAGCTTCAGCCGTGAGTTTTTTTTCAGGGCTTACCTACTCAATATACTTGTTTCATAAATGGGCTTGGGATTTGATTGAGGCGGTGTTGAGCCAGATATCGATACCCCTGATTCACCTGAATATACAGGTATTTTTTATTCTCTTATTGCTCTGCTGGTTGATGTCAAGGCTTGTGGAGAGGCCCGGTATAAAATTGGGCCGAGTAGTTTTAAAGCGTTTCCAGAAGGAACAATTTACAGGGGCTTTAAATGCCGTTTAATCTCACAAGGCACACACCTTGTTGCCTTCTAGCGTCGCAGGATTGACGTGTTTCCGGAAAACGGTTTGTTGCAAACGAGGTGACAGTTTTTTGCAAATGAGCTGCGCGGTTACAGAAGGTATTGGCGTAGGTTGCAAGCGCAGGCATGATAAAAAAAAAGCACTCAGCTTAGTTTGAGCCAAGTGCTTCTTTAATAATGGTACGCCCGAGAGGATTCGAACCTCCGACCCTCGGTACCGGAAACCGATACTCTATCCAGCTGAGCTACGGGCGCTTAAATTCTCTTAATTCAATAGCTTATAATCCATTCTTAAATGCACGACAAGCTAAATGTGTAAAGTTAGGCTTATTGAAATGGGTAAAAACAGGGTAAATGTTCAACTCAATTATCCCACATATTTTAAGTCTGGAGAAGTGTTATGATTACCGGTTGTAAAAAAAAATATATGAACTCACCCATTACCTAAAATGCCACTGCCGAGGAGGCTTTTCTAAACTAGGGTAGGGGGTAGGAAGTGGGCGGCTGGGTTTCCTTAATATCCAGTAAGCCGGATTATTGATAGTTGGTTCGGGGCTTAGGTCAGCTTCCGTCCCAAAGCGGACATTCATGAAAAAAGTTCCAACTTCCCGAAGGATTATGAAAGCCTGCTTGATAAGGTTCAAATTTGGGATGAAAATCGTTGGCAATGTGTATTTGGCGAAAAAATGGGGTGATCATTCCCGCAATTGTTGAAGATCAACTGCAACTAATCCACACTACTAATTGGCAGGTATCTTAGTTTGTGAAAAGCTTCATGAAAAATTTACTATTCAGCGTAAGCACTATTCTTTTATTCTTTGGAGTCTTAGAGTTAACTCTTTCTCTGCAAGGATTTAATTATTCGCATTTTCCAAGGGTCGTAAAGCACAGCTATAATAAGCTTCAAATAGATTATTGGGAAAAAGAAAAAAAGATTCATAGAATTATTCCACATAAAAGCCGCCTATGGGCTGCAAAACCCGGTGAGTTTAATGCCAACTCCAAAGGATACATGGGCGAAGAGGTTTCTGTTGAGCGAAACTACTCTGTAAAAAGGATATTGTTTTTAGGCGATTCCTGCTCGGTTTTGAAAATCTCGTACCCTGATAAATCAGTAGGAATTTTAAATGAAAAATATGGAATTCAGGCAGAATCGATAATTGCCGCAGTTGCGGGATATTCTTCCTATCAAGGCATGCTTTTTATGGAGGAATCCATGAAATATAAGCCGGATGTCATTGTTTCCTATTTTGGGTGGAATGACCATTGGTTGGCGCAAGGGGGAGGACCGGATAATGAATTTAAGAGCCTTAATTTTTTCGAGTTGAAAACCTTTAATATGTTTTCAAATTTCAGGTCTTACCAATTGTTACATTATTTTATTTATCCACC
>JAJDBI010000154.1 GCA_029261435.1 Nitrospinaceae bacterium | reverse complement strand
TGATTTCTTCGAACACAGTTTTGTCAGGACTCAAGTCGTGACGGTGCTGATCAACGTAGGAAAGTTTTACCGTGGACCCGAGCTTGAGGGTCCCTGAATCGGGTTGTTCTTCTCCGGCGATCATACGGAAGAGGGTGGTTTTCCCTGCGCCATTGGGGCCGATCAACCCGACCACAGCTCCACGGGGTACCGAGAAAGTTAGGTCTTGAATAATGGGGTCATCATAGCTTTTGCTGATTGAGTCGATTTCAATAACCTGTTCGCCGAGTTGTGGTCCGGGAGCGATCTGGATTTCCAGCGAGTTGTCTTCCACATCTATTTTGCGAGCAGAAAGTTTTTCGTATTCGTTGATGCGGCCTTTGTTTTGTTTGCGTCGAGCACCGGGAGTTTCCTTCAACCACTGCAATTCTTTTTCCAAACGTTTTTGCAGGGTCGAAGCGGACTTCTCTCTCTTCCTCAGGATTTCGGCTTTTTGTTCCAACCAGGAACTGTAGTTGCCTTCAAACGGCCTGCCTTTTCCGCTTTCAAGCTCAAGAATCCATTTAGTGATGTTATCGAGAAAATACCGGTCATGGGTGGAGACGATGACATTACCGGGGTAGTTCGCGAGTGTCTCCTCCAGCCATTGCACGGTTTCGGCATCAAGGTGATTGGTGGGTTCATCGAGAAGAATCATGTCAGGTTTTTGCAGGAGCAGTTTGCAAAGGGCGACACGTCGGGCTTCGCCGCCTGAGAGAGTTCCGGCTTTCTGGTCATCAGCGGGAAGTACCAGAGCATCCATAGCCACTTCTACCTGCCGGTCGAGTTCCCATCCATCTGCGGCATCAATTTGATCTTGAAGTCTGCCCATTTTTTCCATGGCTTTTTCCATTTCATCGTCAGACATGGGTTCGGCCATTTTTGCGCTGACATCGTTAAACTCTTCGATCATATTTTTAATTTCGCTAAAGGCCTGTTCGACATTTTCCCGGACGGTTTTTTCATCGTCCAGAACCGGTTCCTGAGGCAGGAAGCCGATAGTGGTTCCCTTTAAGGGCGTGGCGCGTCCTTCAAACTCCTGGTCTTCACCCGCCATGATTTTTAGGACGGTAGATTTGCCCGATCCATTTTCTCCAACGATGCCAATTTTGGCACCGTGATAAAAGCTGAGGTTGATGCCATTCAGTACCTCATTACGTCCGTACCGTTTAATCAGGTCCTGCATGGTGAAAATATATTCTCCCGCCATATTGCCTCTTCCTATGTTTTGTTATGCTGATTAATTAAAATTGAATCCGACCTTAATGATTTTCAAGGTTGGGTTGGCTTTCTTAATACCACAAAATCATGCTCATTGTTGAAGACCAATTTGAATCCTTTATTTTCCGCCAGCCACTGAAAGGTCTCTGAGCAGTAAAAAATAATGTGGGTGGGGTCGCGTTTATAATACCAGTCTGCAAAGTCTTTGGCCGGATAAAACCGGGTCATGATCGCAAGAATGCCTCCCGGAGCTACCCGGTCGGCAATACGAGGAATTTCTTCGGCCGGGTTTCTGAAATGCTCAAAGGTTTCTGTGGAGATGACGAGGTCGTATAGTTTGTCCAAAGGTGCGTCAGGAAAAAAGTTGGGATCATAACCATCGGCCTTGATTCCCTGTCTCTCCAGCAGAGTTTTCAAGACAGGTTCATACCCACAGCCATAATCCAGAGCCGAGTTAATTTCGTAGTCCTGAAGAAGGTTGATTTTTTCCTGAAACATCTTCACATAGCCTTCGCTCTCTAAGCTGTTTTCATGCTCCAGATAGCGTTTGACCTCTTCATCTTGAGAAATATGGAAGCTTGCCGGGACGAATATTGCCCGGCATTTGGAGCAGAGCCAGTATTCCCGGTCCTCTCCGGAAGTCAAGTATTGGGCTAAAAAACTGCATAATGGACAAATCATCCTGTTAACTCTCCTGAGACTTTCCTGTATGATCGGAATTTTCCTTGATTCTTATCATCTGCTCCATGATAATCATCGAATCTAAGGGTGAAAAACTCGTTTTATCCTGCTTCAATAAATCAATAAATTTGGGGAACTTGTCGAATGGTTGCTTTTGTTAAAGGTAATGGGCTTCGTCCCGGGTATGTGGTCAAGGTTAAGGGTGATTTATATCGTGTCATGGTGACCGAACATCGCACACCCGGAAAAGGACAGGCATCCATGCAGGCCAAGCTTAGAAAACTAAAGGACGGAACGCAAACAGAAATGAAGTTCCGGTCTGATGAATCGGTAGAGCGCGCCGAAATGGAACAGATAGAAATGGAATATCTATACGATGACCCTGCGGGTTTATGTTTTATGAACTGCGAAACTTATGAGCAGACTTTTCTTGATGAAAAAGTCATCGGCAATGACAAGGCATTTTTACTGCCCAATGCCAAGGTGAAGATTGAGTTTTGTGACGACAGCCCCATCGGTGTGTCTTTCCCCGAAGCAGTGGAGCTAACGGTGTCTGATACCGAGCCTCCATTGAAGGGAGCTACCGCTTCTGGATCTGGAAAACCAGCGACACTTGAAACCGGTCTGGTTGTGACGGTGCCGAATTTTATTCAGATAGGTGAAGTGGTGCGTGTTTCTACTTCGTCGAGAGAGTATTTAGAACGCGCAAAGAAATGAATTGGTAGTTAGAGAAATCATCGTTTCTCTTTCAACCTGTTTGAATTTACCTTGGTTGTGTTTTCCTCAACATTAATATTTGACTTAAACCGGGGTTTTAATTAAAGTAAAGTGTTGATTTAATTAGAAGAAAATAAACTTATACCTTCTGGCGTCCTGCCTTTGGGCCTCACTTTATCCACGAAGAGGTTCCGTGTGCAAAATGTAATATCTGACAATCCATTAAGTTTTGTTGAGTTGGTCATGCAGTCGAGTCCCATGGCGAAGGGAGTTTTATTGTTGCTCCTGATATTTTCCATTGTGTCCTGGGCAATTATTTGTAGCAAGTTCAGCACCTATCGCAAGGCGAAAAGTGAAGATGGTCGATTTCTGGAGACTTTTTCGAAGACAGAAAACCTGACCCACATTTATAACTTTGCGAAAGAGTTACGAGTCAGCCCATTAGCGCGGGTGTTTCTGACTGGTTATCGAGAACTTTATGTTTTTCAGGAGATGGCCAAAGAAGAGCGTAAAAAACGTGGTGAGCCCCCAGCGGCTGGAGGGGAGATGGTGACCCCCAGAGACTTGAAGGGCATCAGTCTTGCTCTCAATAAGGCCATCAACCTGGAAGTGGGGCGACTGTCACACCGGTTGGACTTTCTCGCGACAACAGGCAGTACGACACCTTTTATTGGATTGTTTGGGACGGTTTGGGGAATCATGCATTCTTTCAGGTCCATTGGGTTGCAGGGTACTGCCAGCATAGGAGGTGTGGCCCCCGGGATCGCGGAGGCGCTCATCGCGACTGCTGCGGGGCTGGTGGCGGCAATTCCGGCGGTTATCTTTTTCAATTACTTCAATAATAAAATCTATCTCTTTACATCTGTCATGGATGATTTTTCGCTGGATTTTGCTTATATGGCGGAAAAAAATTTCGTGCGAGAGCCGGTGGAAGAAAAATCATTCGATCTTTCGTGACCGGTACTTTCCTCAGTCCTGAAAAAAACGTTTATGTTAAAGCAACGAAGACCATTTCTGGCGGAGATTAACGTGACTCCCTTTGTGGATGTCATGCTGGTATTGCTGGTTATTTTCATGATAACAGCACCACTCATGCAACATGGTATGGAAGTCCAGCTTCCTAAAGAATCAATCGCTCCGATCAGCATTAAAGAAATTCCTACCATTACTTTGAAGAGTAGTAAAAAAATTTTCTGGAAGCAGGAGGAACTGACAAACCTGATGGGATTGACCCGTAAGGTAGAGCAGTATATTGAGGCCAGTAAAGATGGCGGAGTCTATCTCCGGGCAGACAAAACGCTGGATTATGGTTTTGTCATGCACGTCTTATCGACCGTAAAACAGGCCGGAGTACAAAATATTGGGATGGTGACAGAACCTTCACAGCCATGAGAGTCCAGCTTTCCCCATCTATCGATTTTAACCAGATGCTGGTGTTTTCTGTTTTTGGGCATCTTCTGCTTTTAACAGCTGTTTTGTTTCTTCCCAAGCCCAGTCTTCCTGATAAGGCAGTAGTCCCTGCATTTATGGTGAATCTGGTCAGTGAGCCGATGGGGTCTAAGTCGGCTGCACCAAAACGTTCAAAACCCCCTGTAAAAGTTGAAAAACCCAAGGCTAAGAAGTTGAGTCAAAAGGTTCCGGCTTTAAAGAAAACCAGGGTTTCCAAGCCTGCTGCGGTGAAAGAGGTTCCCAAGTCCAAAGGAATCCTGGCAGAGCTGAATAAGCTGGAAGCAAAAATGGTTGTTCCTCCGAAGAAGAAAATGGTGGAAGAATTGGACCAGTTGGCGCGGTTAGAAAGGCCGAAACAGAAACCCCTTGCGAGTAAGCCGATTAAGAAGAAAACCGTTACCGAAGAGACTTTTCGGGAACTGGAGGCTTTGAAAAATAAAAGGATAGATAAGGTAAAGGCTGTTGCTCCTGTTCCCCTGCAGGAAGAAATTCTGAAGAACTTTGAAGAACTTAAAATGGAAGAAAGTCTTCTCGAAACACCGCCAAAAGAGGTTTCTGTTGAGAAACAGCAAAAACCGGAACCCGAAAAAACGGTGACTGAGAATCCTCAAACTCCTGAAGTGGATTTGTTGAAGGAATTGCAACAGTTGGCCAGGTTGGATGCTACACCTGTTCCTCATGTGGCAGCGGTAAAACCTCAGAAGAGTATGCAGAAGAGCAGTGAATCCTTCGATTCTATTGTAGAAAAGTTTGGTTCGTTATCGGTGGATTCAGAACCGGTGAAAGTAGAAGTCTCCAGTGCCAAGCTGGACTCTACCAGCTTTCAAAGCAAACTGCGTACCTTGGCAAAGACTACCCATACCCCATCAGAATCGGGGACAGGGGACTCTTATGTGCTCACGAAAAAAGAGGGTGTTCCCGGCGCAGATATGCAATCGTTGTATGTGGGCTTGATTCAGGAGAAAATTTATAAAAACTGGCGGGAACCTTTAGCCGAAGAACATAATCAGGAAACGGTGGTGTCATTTTTTATTTTTCCTCGTGGAAATGTTGATAAGCCTTTTGTCAAAAAAAGCTCAGGAGTGGAGGCCTTGGATACATTGGCCGTCAGGGCGGTACTGGATTCAGTTCCCTTCCCTGAATTCCCCCAGGAGTTAAAGATGTCTAACCTTCATATAAATATATATTTTAAATATGTTCCCAAAGACAAGTAAATCCAGTTTCTATTTACCTATTGTTTTAATGGTTTTCGTGTTGTTTCAGGCCCGTGCTGGTTCGGCGGATCCTCAGGTTCGTATTGATCTGGAACTTGCAACACAGAAAAAAGTTACCTTGGCGATTGCGGACTTTGTTGTGAAAGGTGTGGATGTCATGGGTATTGCCAAGGAAGCAAAAAAGATTCTGAAAAAGGATTTGATGCTTTCTGAATGGTTTTCTCCTCTTCAAGAGCCGGTGTTTGAGGAACTGGAAAAAATGGAACGTTCAAGCTCTACAGTGGACTACCGAAGCTGGCGTCAAGTGGGAGCTCAGTGGCTTATTAAAACGGAATACAGTGTGGTGGCAAACGGGAAGGGCCAGGTTTTGACTTTTCGACTATATGATGCTGTGAACAAGCGGTTTCTTCTCGGCAAGCGCTATAAATCTTCGCGAGACTTACTGCGAAAAACCATTCATCGTTTTGCCGATGAAGTGGTCATGCAGTTGACGGGAAAGCGTGGGATTGCTCAAACCCAGATTGCTTTTCTAAAACAGGAGAACTCAGATAAGGAGATCTACCTGATAGACTTTGATGGACACAACCTGAGGCGGGTGACCAGTGACAATACGGTGAATCTCAGCCCGGCCTGGTCTCCAGATGCTAAGTGGATTATTTATACTTCGTACGCAGCGCATAATCCTGATTTGATCATGATCGATACGTCCGGGCAACAAAGACAGACTCTCCATCGTCTTCCCGGTCTGAATGCAGCGCCGGCCTGGTCTCCTGATATGCAGAAGATTGCCTTAGTGTTGAGCAGGGACCAGAACTCCGAAATATATATTTTGAATAGAGATCGCCAACTGGAACGTTTAACTCGACATTTCAATATCGATACATCTCCCACCTGGTCTCCGGATGGAAAAAAAATCGCTTTCACATCCGACCGCTCAGGAACCGGAGCCCCGCAAATTTATATCATGGATTCTGTTAAAGGCGATCAGTCCAAGGTAACTCGCATCTCTTTCGGTTCTGGTTATAACGATAACCCGGCCTGGTCTCCCAATGGTGATAAAATTGCCTATACATCGAGGGAAGGGCGAAAATTTCAAATCAGAATTTATGATCTAAATACGCATAAGAGCCAACTTATGACTTCGGGCTCTGGGAGTTGTGAGCAGCCCAGTTGGTCTCCAGATGGCCGGTTCATCATATACCGCAAGAGAACGAATGATCGACACAACCTGTTCATTCAGAAGGTGGGGAAGGACGAGGCGAGGCAACTGACTTTCTCCGGCAAGGGGCACAGTCCCGCATGGTCTCCTCATGTTAGAAACTAATTTACACTCAAAGTAAAAAATAATAAATTAGGGGTTGTCATCCAAACGGGATTACTTTACCATTTTTATATGCCCCTATTTAGTGGTTTTATCTTTAAAAACAAAACGTTTGGAATATCGCAGGTTATAAGGAAATTACAGGAGTCTCTATATTTTTGTTGTAATTTTAATATAATTATAGGATGATATTTCTACACGATAAATTTTTAAGAACAATAGATTCTGAAACTTAGTTCCACTTTGTCTTTAGAAGGCACTATTAGTTTGCAGAAAGCACTATTTGGTTTAATAATTTTGGGGAAAATTTTTCAGGCGAGGACTATTATGAGAACAATGAATTGGAAGACAATCATCACCGCAGTATTTTGTGTGTTATTAACAACGGCTTGCTCGAAAAAGCTTATGCCGCCAGAGATCGAAACCTCTGGAAGTGCAAGTGACGAAACAGAGTTTACGGCTTCCTCGTCATCAGAGAGTGACTTTGGTGGCTCAGGTGGACCGGGAGATTCTGGTTTCTTTAGCGAAGAACCTATTTTGGAAAATGGTTCAGGAGGGTCTTCATTTGGCAGTTCCACGGGGTCTGGTTCATCAGAAGGTTTGGGCGGATCTGGTCCTGGAGGAATGGGTGGCTCGGGTAACGGAGACATGGGTTCTTCAGACCAGGCAAACATTGGAAATGGTTCAAGCGGTTCTTTCAGCGCTAATCCATTTGACGGAAACTCGGGTTCTTCAGATTCAGGCATTCAAGAGTCTCGGTTGCAGTCGTTTCAGGCATCGACCAATTTGAAAGACATTCATTTCAAATTTGATCAATATGATCTGGACGGAAACTCAAGAGCGATTCTCAAAGAGAATGCCGATTTTCTCAAAAGCAACCCAGGCCTGCATGTAGAAATTCAGGGTCATTGTGACGAGAGAGGCACCAATAATTACAATATTGCGTTGGGTGAGCGTCGTGCACACTCCACCAAAAAATACTTGGTATCTCAGGGTGTGGACTCCAGCAATGTGCATGTAATAAGCTATGGCGAGGAGAAGCCTTTCTGCTTTAGCAGCGGCGAAACTTGCTGGTACCAGAATCGACGGGCACATTTTATGGTTTCAAAATAACCATTTCCTGTTTCTAACGGTTCAGGATAGAATCGTATATAATGAGGCCGCGTCGGGGATTCGTCCCCGGCGCGGCTTTTTTTATTGATAAAAGAATTCATCAATCGATAACCACAGATTTTTAACGAAAGAGCGCATCCATGAGGGCGAAATTCACCGGCAGACTTTCTTTTATATTACTGTTGATACTTCTATCTCCTACTACTGTATTTGCCCAGCTTTTCGGGTCAGATGAAGAAAACTGGAAAAAAGTTTTTCTTGAGTTGAAAAAGATCAACCACAGACTAGTGACTTTGGAGACCGAGGAAATGGATAGCGTGAAAAACCATTTAGAAAACTTGTTGCGTGAAATAGAAGAGGTGAAGCATACGGTTCCGCAACTTCAAGGGGTAGTCGAATTGAATAAATCCGAAACCTTGAGCGGCCTTAATAAAACCAATGCAAAACTGGATGATTTGGCGGCGGAAGTTAAGAACCAAGTATTGAATAAAATCCATCAGCAAAACAAAAACCTGGAGCTGTTCAGGGAAGGGCTTGCGCAGGATATGGAAAAATTCGAGCAAGCCAGCAAAACAAACTTTCAGGAGTTTGCTGCAGTTAATAATAATACATTGGGTCAAGTAGTTCAGCAGTTAGAAGCACAGAGTGCTACGACTAAAAAAGGTTTCGATGATACCATTGCCCTTTTTCGCACAGATGTTATTCCCGCTATGGCTGAGGAAAATCAGACCAACAGGAAGATTATCAAGGATCAATTGGCACAAGCCAGCAAGGACACTCAAAAAAGTCTGGAAGCTTTTTCCGCAAAAAACCAACAGTTGAACCAGAAGTTGATTGAAATTCTTCAGGAGAGCCTTAAACAGGGGCTGGATACTAAATCCCTTCTGGATGCCATCAAAAAAGATATGGGGGTCATTCAGGAAAGCCTGGTGGGGACAAATCAAAATATGGCAGACAGCCACTCAGTGATTGCCGAAGTCCAAAAGGCAATGGTTGTCACAAATAAAAACCTGATCGTTGCGGATGAAAAAACTAATAAGTTGGCAGAGAGCTTGAAAGCTTTGCAAGCTCAGAATACGGCATCCAGTGAAGCACTCGGTGTTCTCAAAGCCGATCTGGAGCAGGCTGGCGAGTTCAATAAATTAGCCGATGAAAAATTCAATAAACTTATAGACCTTTCCTCAAAACTTGCTGTCCACTCCACAGAACTGGAAAGTTCGGTGACTGGGCAGTTAAAAGATTCAGCGCAGAAAGAAGATACCCGCTCGACCAAGGTAGACTTGGCAAATGAAAAGCTCTCTCGTCTGATTGAGATCCTCAAGACCATTGTTAAGGAACAGGCTAAGCTGGATCCTGTTGCTACGACATTGAGCGAAATACAAAAGGAACAGAAGGCTTTGCAAAAAGCTCAAGCCGGTTTCTTGAAAGATCAGGCGGCAATCAAGGAGGCGCTTGCTGATCTGCGCCGAAAAGCGAATGTCAATATTTCACGAAATGACGACATAAAGAAAACCCTTGGTAAATTAGGTCCTGCCAAAAAATAAGGTCGGTGTTCTACAGGCTGACCGAATAAGAAAAACTTTGCAGGATATGACAGGTTGTTGACTTTCACCGCATTGCCTCATTATGGCTAAAACCACTACTATTTTTATCTGTCAGGAGTGTGGACACCAGATCCCAAAGTGGATGGGGAAGTGTCCCGAATGTATGGCCTGGAACAGTTTTGTCGAAGAGGCCTCACGTCAGCCGTCACCATCGCGTAATTCTAAACGAAGCACAAACCCATCAGTATTAATCCCCATTACAGAAGTTCAGTCGATTGTCGAAAACCGTTTGACCACAGGTATAGGCGAGTTTGACCGAGTTCTGGGAGGAGGTATGGTCGAAGGCTCACTCATCCTGATTGGAGGAGAGCCGGGTATCGGGAAGTCGACTCTCACTTTACAAAGTATGGGTCATTTGGCCCGGCTTGGCAAAAAGGTTCTGTATGTTTCTGGCGAGGAATCGGGTTCCCAGATCAAGCTTCGCGCTGAGCGTCTTGAGGCCCTGTCTGAAAACCTTCTGGTTTGTTCGGAGATTTGCATTGAAGATATTATTCAGTGGGTAGAGAAGGTTGAACCCGATGTGCTGGTATTAGATTCGGTGCAAACTTTTTTCACTTCAGATTTGCAATCTGCCCCGGGAAGTATTGGACAGGTGAGAGAAGTTGCATTTAAAATTTTTCAGTTCATCAAACAACGTGGTCTACCAACCCTTTTGATTGGTCACATCAATAAAGATGGCGCGATAGCCGGCCCTAAATCTTTAGAGCATATTGTGGATACGGTGGTGTATTTTGAAGGCGAGCGCGGTCATGCATATCGAGCTTTAAGGGCGACTAAAAACCGATTTGGTCCCACTCCGGAAATTGGTGTGTTTCAAATGGCGCCGGAGGGATTGGTGCCGGTAGAAAATCCATCTGAGTGGTTTTTGTCTGAGCGTCCTGAGAATTCTTCAGGCTCTGCCATCGCGGCAACTCTTGAAGGAAGCCGTACCCTGCTGGTTGAGGTTCAAGCCTTGGTCAGCACATCTTCTTCTATAGGGATGCCACGAAGAATGGCTACGGGTTTTGATCATAACCGTATGTCTTTATTGATCGCTATTATTGAAAAAAGAATGGAGTTTCAACTTCAGGGTGAAGATATTTTTGTGAACCTGGCGGGAGGAATAAAGATCACGGAGCCGGCTCTGGATCTGGCGGTAGTGGCCGCTATTGCGGGAAGTTTTCGTGACAGGGTCATAGATCCGCTAACAGTACTTGTTGGAGAAGTGGGCTTGACGGGAGAGGTGCGTACTGTCATGCAGTTGGACGGTCGTATCGTGGAAGCCAGAAGGCTCGGCTTCAAGCGGTGCATCATTCCGTATTCTGCGAAAAAGATAAAGAACCTGCCTGATAAAGACATTGAATTGTTGTTTGTGAAAAACCTTGCTGAACTCTTTGAACACTTATTTGAATAACCAGATATGAAAGTATGTACGATCATTCCGGCGGGAGGTCAGGGAACCCGAATGGGCGGAACGGTTCCCAAGCAGTTTCGGGTGTTGAGAGGGAAGCCTATCCTGCATTACACCTTGAAAACATTCCAGGATTCGGATCTCATTGATTCGTTGGTTCTGGTGGTACCGGAAAAGGAATTGGAGCATACCCGTGCCGATTGGCTGGAGCATCCTGCAATTGTCAAGCAAGTTGTCACGGGGGGTGAAAAAAGGCAAGACTCTGTTTTTAACGGCTACCAGGCTCTTCCTGCGGATACAGACATTGTTCTGGTCCACGATGGAGTACGTCCTTTTTTGTCAAAGGACATGATTCAGAAAACAATCAATGTTGCTGAGAAATTTGGTGCAGCGATTACAGCCATTCCCGTTAACGATACTATCAAGCAGGTAGACAGCTCCGGTAAAGTTGAGCGCACGGTGGACCGCGAGGGTTTGTGGCGTGTTCAGACTCCACAGGCTTTTCGCTATGATTTGCTCGGCGAGGCGTTTCGAAACGCCCAGAAGGATTCCTTTTATGGTACGGATGAAGGAGCCTTGATTGAATATCTGGGGCAGGAGGTCCGGATTGTGGATGGGTCAGAGTGGAACCTGAAAATCACTCGCCCGGAAGACCTGGTGTTGGGCGAAAGCATTGTGGCGAAACTGTTCCCAGAAGTCTGAAGTTTTTTCACGGCACCCCTAAATAGTCTGCTCCCTGAAAGCTTTCAACTCATCTAATACATGTTTAGAAAAAAATCTACTTATCCAAGGAGAAATAAAAATGTTACAAGCCGGAACCGATGCACCCGATTTTTCTGTGAATGATCATAATGGAAACACTGTCAACCTGAAGGACTACCGGGGCAAAAAAGTGGTGCTGTGGTTTTACCCCAAAGCCGATACTCCCGGTTGTACCGTTGAAGGACAGGGTTTTCGTGATGATTTTAAAAGTTTTGAGGAAAAAAACGTCCAGATTTTTGGCGTCAGCCTGGACAACGAAACAGACAACAAAGCCTTTGCCGAAAAGTTTTCCTTTCCCTATCCTCTGCTTTGCGATGTGAATCGAGAAATCGCGCTGGGTTATCATGCTGTAAAAAGTGTTGAAGAACAATATGCGGCCCGCATCACCTATGTAATTGGGGAAGACGGGAAAATTCTTGAGAGTATCGAAAGTGTAGACACCAAAACCCACTCGCAAGGTTTGTGCTCCCGGCTATAACCTGCCAACGTGATGCCTGACATGGTTTCATACAATTGGCAGTATTGCTCGTGGCTTGACCTGGTCGAGTGAGGGCGATATGATCCATTTTTATTAAATTTCTGGTTGGGAGCAAGACATGGGGTACAAAGAATCTTATATGCCTGAACCCTTGGATGAGGGTAAGAAGAAGAAAAAAAAAGAGATTTTAAATACTCGGATTTCTCCTGTCGACTTTGAAAATATTAATGATGTGGGTGATCTGGTTGAGTCGTTTCAATCGGCTTCCATTCAGGCTAGAAACCTCGGGCAATGCGCTAAAATATTTGGGAAAATGCTTCAGGATGAGGAAAAGCCCACTATTATTTTAGGGCTGGCAGGCCCACTGATCGCAGCGGGTCTGAGAAAAGTCATCCGTGATATGGTGCATCACAATATGGTGGATGTGATTGTTTCAACGGGAGCAATTTTATATCAGGATTATTATAACGCTCTTGGCGGCGGCCATTATTATGGCAGTCCAAATGCCGATGACACACAACTGCGGGAACTTTTCATCAATCGAATCTATGACACTTATGTTGATGATGAATTGTTTGTCGAGGACGATACCCTGGTGGGAAGGTTTGCCGATACTTTGGAGCCGGGAAATTATTCCAGCAGAGATTTCATCTCTAAACTTTCGGAAACGATTGATGATGAAGAATCCATTCTTGTAACTGCCAGAAAAAATAAAGTGCCGGTTTTTTGCCCGGCAATAAATGACTCCAGCATTGGAATAGGGTTGACGGAGCACTATTATCAGGCCCGTAAAGAGGGTCGTGAACCCATCACTATCGATTCCATTCGAGATAATTACGAACTGACGCAAATCGTGGTGAACTCGACACGTACAGCAGCTTTTTACGTTGCTGGTGGAGTGCCAAAGAACTACATCAACGATTCGGTGGTCATGTCCTATATTTTTGGTGTGGATACCGGAGGTCACAAATATGCTTTGCAAGTGACCACGGACTCACCTCATTGGGGTGGGTTGAGTGGCAGTACTTTGGCCGAGGCTCAGTCGTGGGGTAAGGTCAATAAAGAGGCAACACACAGCATGGCGTTTGTTGAGCCCAGTGTTTCTCTGCCTTTAATTTACGGTTATGCTTTTCAAAAAGGTCTCTATAAAGGACGTCCTCGACTGGATGTCGAATGGGAAGGAGATACCTTGAAAAAACTTGCCCGCCGCCAAGCGTGACGCTGGGGTACAACAAACAATAACTTTTGCTGGCTGGCAACGATTATCCCGGCTCAACAAGCTTCCACTCCGGCTAGGAGTTGAGGTCGAGAAACACTCGGGCCTGATCGATTTGGGGAGCGGTCTCAAGTTTGGATTTGACGTTTGCGACCAGAGAACGTGAGTCTTCCATGTTTTGTTTCGAATCGATCTTTATAAATACATCCAGGATATTTTTTCCTTTGATGTGATGCACCCGAATTTCAGGTTGCAAAATACCTCCCTCCAGTTCTGAAATTAATGGCTTCGCAATTTCAATCAGTTCTTTTCTCGTGATGAGATAAATAGCTTCGACTTCTGCGTCTGATTCACCATCAACATGAACGAGCACATCCTGAATATTGTCGAAAGCCTTGATAAGGTTGCGACGTGCAATTTCAGCGACTCGATGTCCTTCTGTGACCGTCATCTCAGGGTCGACCAGAATATGTACATCGATGAGGAACTCTCCGCCAATGACACGGCTACGTAAATCATGGAAGTGAAGAACCTCGGGGATAGCCTTTAGAATAGTCTGGATTTTTTTAGTGTGCTCATCACTCAGGGCCGTATCCATCAAATCCCGCACCCCTTGCCGGGTTATGTCGATGCCGACTTTCACGATCATACCACCGACCACGGCTCCTGCCAGCGGGTCCATGTAAGGAAACCCATGCCCTGCACCAATAATTCCGATCAGAGCGGCTATAGAAGAAATGGCATCGGTTCTGTGGTGCCAGGCATTAGCGATCAAAGAGGGACTTTGTGTTGCCTTCCCCACTCGGCGGGTATAGTGAAACAGCCCTTCATTGATCAGAATAGAAAGAGTCGCGGCAATGATTGCCAGCAGGCCTGGTGTCTGCCCGGAGTCTTCGTTGATGGCTTGCCAGGTTTCATGGATAACGCCAATTCCGGTCACTATAATGAATAAGCCAATGATGGCGGCCCCAATTGTTTCCGCTCGTCCATGTCCATAGGGGTGATCTTTGTCCTGTGGCATTTGTCCGATGCGGTGGGTGAACAGGACTATGACGTCTGTTACCAGGTCGGAAAGAGAGTGGATGGCATCTGCCACTAAAGCAACACTGTTTCCCAAAATTCCCCCCACAAACTTGAAAACGGCAAGTAGCAGGTTGGCGACGGCACCAATAATTATGGCTTTGATCCCTGGGGTCATGGTTGACTTGTTCAGTGAGATAGGTTTTTGTTCGCCAGCCAGGGTACTGCTATTTGGCTCATGCGTGTTGGTTCATCAGGCTCTTGATGATTTTAACATTCGCGGCTGGAAAAGGATATGTGTCTAATTCTTCTCTCTTGACCCAGTCCCACTCTTCACATTGAGTGGGCGAAACCCGTCCTGATCGGATTCGGCAAAGGAAAACATGCAGGGTGACCCTGAAGCGGGTGTAGCTGTGTTTGACCGTCATGAGCTTTTCATCGACATGGAGGGTCACTCCCATTTCTTCTTTAATTTCGCGGTTGAGACATTGCTCGGCAGATTCGCCGGGTTCGAATTTGCCTCCGGGGAATTCCCATAATCCGCCCATAAGTCCGCCTATTTTTCTTTTTTGAATATAGATTTTGTTTCGCCGCAAGATGACTGCGGCACTGACTTCAATTTTTATAGAAGGAGTCTTTTGTTTGCGAGGTGGGTAAAGGTTCTGCTCGCCAGTTTTCTGTGCCTTGCAGTTTTGTTTAAGAGGACAGAGTAAACAAAGAGGATTTTTGGGAAGGCAGACCGTAGCACCCAGCTCCATGAAAGCCTGATTAAAATCTCCAGACCCTGTTTCAGGGAGAAGGTTTTGCATGGTTTCCCATAAAACATTCTCTGATTGGCGATCCCCGCCGTTTTCTTTAAGTAGAAAAATCCTCGATAAAACCCTTTTGACATTACCATCGAGAACAGGAACTTTTTGACCAAAGGCAATGCTGAGAATGGCCCCAGCGGTGTAACGACCAACTCCGGGTAGTTTTAGAATTTCATCCATGGAGTCAGGAACCATTCCTGAATAATCTTTAAGAATTATCTGAGCGGTTTTTTTCAAGTTGCGAGCGCGGGAATAATAGCCCAGGCCCTCCCAATGTTTCAGGACTGTGGACTCCTGGGCTCGCGCCAGCTTTTGCAGAGTGGGAAACGATTTCATCCATCGTACAAAATAAGGGATGACTGTTTTTACCTGAGTTTGTTGCAGCATGAATTCAGATACAAGAATACGATAGGGGTTCAGGTCATTCCGCCAAGGCATTTCTCGTTTTTCTTTCTCATACCATGCCAGTAATTTTTTTTGCAGAATTTTTCTGGGAGCGCGGGTGTTCATAAGGGATAGGGGAGGTCCTTGGTCGGTTAACGGTGGAGTTTGTTAGAAGACTTCACACTCCGATAGCATCTTTGCTCCATATGACTTTGTGGAGTTGGGTTTGCAGGCGTACTGATAACTGATCTTCAAGAATCCATTCGGAGAGATCTTTCAAATCAAGCTTGTCAAAAACAGGGGAGAATAAAACCTGAGTGGAGGAGGGTAGATCATATTTCTGTAGCAGATCACGGCTCCATTCATAATCAGCACGATCTAGAAGCACGAACTTGATTTCATCATGCGTCGCGAGAAATTTTAGGTTTTCAAGATGGTTCCTTTTCTCCTCGCCACTCCCGGGGCATTTTATGTCGAGAATTTTTATAACTTTTTCTGGGACCTTGTCTATTGGCAATGCTCCGCCGGTTTCAAGCATGACCTTATAGCCTTTTTCGAGAAGCGCGACCATAAGTGGATAAACGTCTTCCTGCATTAAGGGCTCCCCTCCTGTGATTTCAACCAGAGGCAGAGAGAAAGTTTCGACTTTCTGCATTGTTTCTTCCACAGTGAGGTCATCTCCTTTATGAAAAGCATAGGCAGTGTCGCACCAGGAACAACGCAGGTTGCACCCTGTTAACCGGATAAAAATACAAGGCAGGCCCGTGTGAGACGATTCCCCCTGGATGCTGGCATATATTTCGTTAATTTTAAGCATGTAGCTCCTGAATTCCCATCTGGATTTTAGACATAAAATAGATTACTTTAATTTTACAATATTTATAGAGGGAGGTTCATTAAACTTTGAGTAAATTTTATACGGAACTGGATGGGAAATTGCAGGAGTTTATTGCTGACCAGAAAATATTCTTTGTCGGCACAGCTGATACCGATGGCCGCGTCAATGTGTCCCCAAAGGGTATGGACAGTCTTAAAATTCTCAACACAAATCAATTGATATGGCTCAATCTTACAGGCAGTGGTAACGAAACTGCCGCTCATGTGCTGGAGCAGCCTCGCATGACCCTCATGTTCTGCTCGTTTGAAGGGAAACCATTGATATTAAGAGTTTACGGAAAGGCCCGTGCCATTCATCCCAGAGATGAAGAGTGGACGAATTGGATCACTTTGTTTCCTGAATATCCGGGTTCGCGGCAGTTATTTCTGGTAGATATCGATTCGGTACAAACCTCCTGCGGGTTCGCTGTTCCAAGTTTTCACTATCAAGGCGATCGAGAAGATCTGGTCTATTGGACAAATAAAATCGGTGATGATGGGGTGCAAAACTACTGGAAAGAAAAAAACCAAACCAGTATTGACGGTAAACCTACCAAAATTCTATGATGAATTGATCCTGAGCTTCTACCCGCTGGTAAATTTTTGTAAATTAAAAAAGACTCTGATCAGACTATCTCATCACAATGACTGATGAGAAAGCTGTTGTAATCAACGTCTTTTCAGACTGTTTTGCAAAGTTTTCATGCTTGTGACATAACTGATCCGATATCTGATTTATCCTTCTTGTTAATCTAACTAACGGTTGAAAAAAGCTAATGCGAGATTCAGTAGGCATACGTCCGAAGAGTATGAGCTCCAATGGAAAAATTATGATGGTTGATGATGACTTGAAGGTGGGACAAGCCTATAAAAGAAATCTCAGGC
>JAJDBI010000153.1 GCA_029261435.1 Nitrospinaceae bacterium | reverse complement strand
CTAACAACACAATAACCACCCGACGGAACACAACCGCCCCCATGACATTAAACTTATCTTTCCAATCCGACCGACAATAAACCACCACCATCAACCAGGCCAGAAATAAAGCTACTTCAAAAGAAGTGGTGTAAGGTCCGTGGCCCGTCTGACTAGATCGAACGCCTATAGTGACCGTCTGGCAAAGCAGACCAAATGCCACCGTCCACCCGGCAAGAGTCGAAACCAGCGGCCTCCTGTACGCCAGGTAAACGAAATACGCCAAAGAGGCCATGAGATAACTGAATAAAGACAGATTGAACGAAATTTTATCCATGGCCGACCGCAGATGCAGAATACCTCATTATAAATATTATGGAATGTATCGTAACATTTTGTTTTCTGGGATTCAACTGCTCACCACTGAGGTATATAAAAAGAACAAACAGTTACTCAATCGAGATATTCGACCCTATCTTCATACCCCGATTGAAAAATTGGTGTTCAATTTACTTTGGACTGTAGTTTGCTTAACCTTGTAAATGTCACAGTTGCGTCATATTTTTTGATACAGCATACATTAACCTTGTGTAACCTTTTAAGGGCCTTTATCATGATTAGACAGACTATAGCATTCTATATATCTCGCGTTCAGGCGGGTTGTCCATTAATGCAGCAGAAATGTATTTTTTGTAGATCAAAAAATATCTTTAAGAATTTCTTATATTACAGGTACGTAAGTTTCTTTAACGACTATAGACTAAGTTGACTAGTAGTTAGATAAGCACTTGGAGAAAATGCTCTTTTACACAAAAAAATTACTTCTCTCTATAAAGCTTGAAAGGGAAGAGTTCTATTTTAAATACCGCGATTGCTATTGTCACAATACATTCTCATCTAGAGGAGAGAAATAATGAATAGTTTAGTTGATCAACAACAAGTTTCGAAATCAGGTTTTTTGGGTATTTTGGGAATTGGGAAAAACCATCAACTTGAGTTAGAGAAATCTAAACAAGAGCAACTTGTTATACAAGCTAAACTTGATGCTATCGACAAGTCTCAAGGCACCATTGAATTTAACATGGATGGAACAGTCATCACGGCCAATGAAAATTTTTTAAATGTTATGGGTTACAGCCTTCAGGAGGCCACAGGCCAACATCATAGGGTTTTTTGCGAACCTTCCTATGCACAAAGTGCCGAATATAGAATGTTTTGGGAGAAACTCAACCGGGGTGAGTTTGATGCCGGGGAATACAAGCGAATAGGAAAAAGTGGTAAAGAAGTTTGGATTCAAGCTTCTTACAACCCAATATTTGACTCGAATGGCAAACCCTACAAGGTGATAAAGTTTGCTACCGAGGTTACGGAACAAAAACTGAAGAATGCCGAGTACGAGGGAAAAGTTGCTGCCATTGGAAAATCTCAAGGCGTGATTGAATTTAATATGGATGGAACAGTCATCACAGTCAATGACAATTTTTTAAATGTGATGGGGTATACCTTGGCTGAGGGGGTTGGCCAGCATCATAGAGTTTTTTGCGAACCTTCCTATGCACAAAGTAATGAGTATAAAAAATTTTGGGAGAAACTCAACCGGGGTGAGTATGATTCCGGTGAATACAAGAGAATAGGAAAAGGTGGTAAAGAAGTTTGGATTCAAGCTTCTTACAACCCAATATTAGACATGAATGGCAAACCCTTCAAGGTTGTAAAATTTGCTACCGAGATTAGTCAGCAGAAGATGGAGTCAGCTGAAAGCCTGGCAAAACTGGATGCCATTGATAAATCTCAAGGTACTATTGAATTTAATATGGATGGAACCGTCATCACCGCCAACGATAATTTCTTGAATGTGATGGGGTATACCTTGGCTGAGGGGGTTGGCCAGCATCATAGAGTTTTTTGCGAACCTTCCTAATGCACAAAGTAATGAGTATAAAAAGTTTTGGGAGAAACTCAACCGGGGCGAATTTGATGCCGGTGAATACAAGAGAATAGGAAAAGGTGGTAAAGAAGTTTGGATTCAAGCTACCTATAATCCAATTTTAGATTTAAACGGTAAGGTATTTAAAGTTATAAAGTTTGCTACAGACATAACTGAAAAGAAGAAAATGGAGGAAAAAATCAATTCGGTTATGGAGAAGGTAACTGGAAAAGCCCAGACCCTTGCCGGAGCCTCCGAAGAGTTGACCGCTACCAGTCAACAGATGTCTACCAATGCTGAAGAAACTTCGGCTCAATCCAAGGTTGTCTCCTCTGCCGCAGATCAAGTGAATCAGAATATTCAAACTGTGGCAACAGGTTCAGAGGAAATGAGTGCAAGTATTAGAGAAATCGCAAATAACGCTAATCAAGCTACCAAAGTCACCAGCGATGCAGTAGAGCTTGCCGACACCACAAACAAAACAGTGACCAAACTGGGTGAAAGTTCGGCTGAAATTGGCCAAGTAGTAAAGGTCATTACCTCCATAGCGGAACAGACCAATCTTCTTGCCCTAAATGCCACTATTGAGGCTGCACGAGCTGGTGAAGCTGGTAAGGGATTTGCCGTTGTTGCGAATGAGGTTAAGGAACTGGCCAACCAGACAGCTAAAGCCACTGAAGACATTAGCAATAAGATTCAGGCAATTCAAACAGACACTGAAAGTGCCGTATTGGCTATTGGTGAGATCAGCACAGTTATTGGGCAGATCAGTGATATCTCCAACACCATTGCCAGCGCTGTGGAAGAACAGTCGGCCACAACCAACGAGATCACCCGTAATGTCACAGAGGCTTCCCGAGGGTCTCAGGAAATTGTCGAGAATATTTCAAGTGTCGCCAATGCGGCTCAAAACACCACCGAGGGTGCGTCTGACTCTCAAAAAGCCGCTGGAGAATTAGCAAATATGGCAACAGACCTGCAGAATATTGTAGGTGAGATGAAATAGAACTAATTTTTTATACTATTAAAAAGATTCAGTTCACAAAAGCAAGTCGCATTAATTGTTCTCTTTACTCTTGAGAACTTCTTTGAGTTCGACCATGAATTCATTCACGTCTTTGAAGGACCGGTAGACGGAAGCAAAACGCACGTAGGCAACATCGTCCAGTTTATAGATTTCACTAATGACTTTTTCGCCAATCTTCACAGCGGATACTTCCTTCTCACCTAACTCCTGAAGGTATTGCTCGACACGGTCGACAAGTTCTTCAATGTCTTTGATGCTGACCGGTCTTTTCTGGCAGGCTTTTTTAACCCCATCAATGACCTTGTCGCGATCAAACTCTTCACGCCGACCGTCCTTCTTAATCAGTAGAGGTAAGGATCGTTCCAGTTTTTCGTAGGTGGTGAACCTCTCGGAACAACTCAGGCATTCCCTTCGCCTTCGTATAACGGTCCCTTCTTTATTCAAGCGGGAGTCAATGACTTTGTTTTCCATGCCGGAGCAGCCGGGACATCTCATAGTTTACTTATTGGTGAGTTCCAGATGAAGAGGAAACTGGTCGCAGAGTTCACGAACTTTTTTACGGGTTTCGGCGTGGAAACTATCATCCTCAACTTTTTCGAGTGTCTGGATAATCATTTCTCCGATTTTACGCATTTCATTTTCTTTCATTCCCCGGGTGGTCAGCGCTGGCGTGCCAATTCGAACACCCGAGGTCACAAACGGACTCCGAGTCTCAAAAGGTACGGTATTTTTATTCACCGTGATACCAGCCTTTTCAAGAGCGGCTTCTGCATCTTTACCGGTTATATCTTGCGGACGCAAATCGACCAGCATCAGGTGAGTATCGGTTCCACCACTGACAATTTTATATCCCTGATCGATCAAAAACTGCGCCAGGCATTTGGCGTTGGCAATCACCTGTTTTTGATAGGTCACAAAGTCTGGACTTAAGGCCTCCTTAAAAGCAACAGCCTTTGCAGCAATCACATGCATGAGGGGTCCACCTTGAATACCAGGAAAGATCCTTTTATTAACCTCCTTTGCATCTTCTTCCCGACATAAGATCATGCCACCACGAGGACCTCTTAAAGTTTTATGCGTGGTAGTGGTCACAAAGTCTGAGTAGGCCACGGGTGAAGGATAAAGACCCGCCGCGACCAGCCCGGCAGGATGCGCAATATCCGTCATGATTTTTGCCCCGACCTCATCGGCAATTTCCCGGAACTTAACAGGATCAATCACTCTTGGGTAAGCACTCGCACCCACAATGATCATTTTAGGTTTATTTTCCTGAGCCAGTTTTCGCACTTCATCATAGTCGATCTGTTCGGTTTCCTGATTCACCCCATAAGCCACAACGTTATAGGTGTAGCCTGAAAAGTTTACCGGGCAGCCATGAGTCAGATGTCCGCCGTGTGACAAGTTCATTCCCAGTATAGTATCTCCAGGCTGGCAGACCGTGTGATAAACCGCCATATTGGCCTGGGAGCCGGAATGTGGCTGGACATTGGCATGCTCGGCACCAAATATTTTTTTTGCCCGTTCAATAGCAAGGCTCTCGGCGACATCAACGAATTCACAACCACCGTAATATCGTTTACCGGGATAGCCTTCAGCATATTTATTGGTCATGACCGAGCCTTGAGCTTCTTGCACCTCAGCGCTGACAAAGTTTTCTGAGGCGATCATCTCAAGGGTATTATTTTCCCGCTCAGTTTCATCTCTAATAGATTGAGCGATCTCTGGGTCAAAATCGGCGAGTGACAATTTACCTATCTCCTTGAATTAAAGATTTTCTTTAGACTTTAAAGAAGCATCTATTTGATTGATTTTATCAAGACGTCTTTGGTGACGCCCCCGTTCAAAAGGCGTGTTGAGCCAAGTATTGACAATTTCAGCGGCCAACCCCTTGCCAATCACCCTGCCCCCCATTACCAGAATATTTGAATCATTATGTTCGCGACATAATTTAGCCGTGAATACATCGGAGCATAGAGTCCCACGAATTCCCGGAAAGCGATTAACAACGATGGACATGCCTATGCCCGTGCCGCAAATCACGATGCCGCGTTCTACTTTTTTATCTGAAACTTCTTCTGCAAGCTTTATCCCGAAGTCAGGGTAGTCCACAGAATCTCCGCTATGCGGGCCTAAATCATCCACTTCCCAACCTGTATTTAACAAGTGGGCTATGATACTTTCCTTAAGATCGAATCCACCATGATCGGATGCGATAGCAATTTTTTTCATGACATTTTCCGGTTAA
>JAJDBI010000152.1 GCA_029261435.1 Nitrospinaceae bacterium | reverse complement strand
TCGGAATTGGTGACAGAATTTTTGCAGGAAAAAGAAATTTTGTGATATCGAACGGGCTCTGCGTTGCCCCTTTCACTTCTATGAGTCTAAATTTGAAAATGACTTTTAGTAATACTCAAACATGTAAATAATTAGAATGTCCGCGTTGGGTTGGATAGCGACATGTCTCCAATCGGCCATAAGCGGACATATACCATAGACAGATCTTTATAAATAACCACATGACTAATATCTAAACTCCAGTCCAGCACCTGCACCGAAATCAGAATTATATTGTCCAATCATAGAAATATTTTTTGAAAGAATGTACTTTCCTCCCAACAACCATTCTTCCCTGGTCTCGGTGTCATGCTCGGCATTGCCAAACACCATAATCCGATCTGTTAATTGCAATTTCTGCCCAAGCTCTATGCGGAGCTCTCCCGCACTATCTAATCGAAATGTACTTTCAATATTGAAGGGGAGTAGATAGCGAATTCCAAAAATGCCGCGTTCATATTCGTTTACCAGGTTAACCCCTGCATAAAGATTCAGAAATCGATTAAAATAACGGTCGTAAGTCAATTCCACATCAAAGTCTGTTTTTTCAACTCGCTGCCAACCCACTTGCCATGCTGCACTAAAAATATTTTTAGTATTACTTATTACAACTGTCCCATCAGCCATATGAGATTGCGATGTTCCAATACTGTTTCCATACCAGGAGTCTTTATAAAGATTATGACGGATCTTTTTTAAATCTAAATCCAATTCTTTATCTTCATAGCTAACTACTCGAGCCATACCAGATTTTGCATGGTAAAGAATATGACAATGAAAGAACCAGTCATTATATTCATTTGCTTCAAACTCTATTGCCTGTGTGGCCAATGGGGGAACATCAACTGTATGCTTAAGTGGTGAATAATCTCCTTGCCCATTGATTACTCGAAAGAAATGACCGTGCAGGTGCATTGGGTGATGCATCATGGTCTTATTGATTAGTATAAATCGCACATTCTCGCCATGACGAATCCGAATCATATTTTCAGCTGATAAAGTTTCTCCATTCATGGACCATACGTAACGTTCCATATCTCCTGTAAGAGTAAGAACAATTTCTCTTTTAAGGTTGGTCCGAGGCAAACTTGATTTTCCTATAGATCGAAGTTTTTTGTAAGGTACCAAGGGTCGCTGATTAATTGCTGACATAGAACCCATTCCCGTTTTTTTATCCATACCTTTTTTCATAGACATTTTCATCTTATAGAGGTTGGGTTTGGGAATATTTGGCGCTAATATTCGTTTTCCACTACCTATAAATATTGAAGTATGCCCCGATCCATCCTGTGCTGTTGCACGAAATTCATAGGAACCCTTTTCCGGAACTGTAACTATCAGGTCATAAGTTTCAGCAATGGCCATAAGAAAACGATCAATCTTCAAAGGCTTAACATCTTTTCCATCCGTTGAAACAATTTCGACAGGGCCTCCTGCAAATTGCAGATAAAAATAGGAAGCCGTAGCCGAGTTAATGAATCGTAATCGCACTTTTTCACCCGGCTTGGCAGGGATTTCCATTTCTTTTTTTCCATTAGCTAAAAAAGCGTCGTAAGCAACATCCGAAATATCCATAGGGGGCATACTTATTGAGCTTCGTTTGGTCATATCCAAAATTGCTTTTCTCTCTACTGCTCCCAAAAGGTTTTGCATAGTCCCCTTCTTGATGCTGTAAAAATCATTGCCACTTTTTAAAGTGCGTAAAACCTCATCTGGATTCTCGTTGGTCCAATCCGATAAAACGATTACTTTGTCCTGATCGGAAAAAACACGTTCCCCTTCCTTTGGGGTTATAACAATTGACCCATAAACCCCACGTTGTTCTTGCAGTCCTGTATGAGAATGGAACCAATAAGTGCCTGATTGCTTAATAAGAAATTCAAATACATTTGCTTTCCCCGGTTCAATTGGCGGATTAGTCACATAAGGGACGCCATCTTGGCGATATGGCAATAGTAGCCCATGCCAATGAATGGATGTTTCCACGTCCATGCTGTTTTTAATGCGGATTCGAGCTGTATCTCCTTCTCGAAAGCTTAGGGTGGGACCAGGTATCAAATTATTAATAGCCATGGCTTTTGAATTCTTGCCATTTATATTTACGGTTTTAAAATTTATATCGAGGTCATATTCGACAATACCGGCAAAAACCGAAGACACGGGTATCGAAAATAGAAGAAAGAAAAGGAATGGAAGAAACATTCTCATGGAACTATGCCTTTATTTTGAATTCTATAGAATTGCAATGAAGTCACACCTCTTCCCATCAGAACAAAAATACCCTATATGCTCAAAGTTAATCGGAGCAGGGGCAACTCACACCTTGAATTTGATTTTATACAGATTTACGAGATATTAGGTTTTTGGAGGAGGAAAAGGGGGGACTAATACGCAAGATTCAAAAGAAATAAGATTGTTATATATTGGAGAAATATTTAAATAGAAAAATTTTAAATCTGAAGAATTTGTAACGGAGGGAATAAAGCAATTATTGCAAGTGGCCTGCATCATGCATTGGGAGTCATCCATATGCTTCATGGATGCTGCGGATATATTTGCAGACAGCATACTTACAATGAGGATTAAAATAACTAAAAATATTTTTCTTTTAATTGGGGTAGTCATTTTTCAGGACATTATTAATTTGCTAATAATATAGACCTCCTAAAATTGAATCACCATTAATTATTTTTAATATTGATTATTTATCTCTTACTTTATTTCATAAATTATGGGGATGTGAGAGGCTGCCGAACTTCAATTTTTCAATGTCCGCTTTGGGTCGCATGCGGACTTACGAACAACATGATCAAACGTCACTCACAGCCCAACTCTATCTGTTTTTCACAGTGAATGAAGGGAAGACCTTTTCTTGTGTTCTTCTATAAATCACCCTTCGAGAACCTCGAGGTGACCCAATGCAGTTCAGGATCTCCAAGAGCGATAAGCCTACAGTCTTCATTTATCCAAATCTCCACCATAGGGAGTTTCACCTTCATCATCCGTTCCGAGATGAAGCCAGATTTCTTCCAGAAATTTCTGGTGCTCCACAGAAACTGTTATCCTCGAAGCAAATTCATTGAACGGACCCAGACCGCTTGCCCGCAGGTTCTTGCGCATTTGGGAATACTGGTGATTGAGGGTGGATGTTTTATTTGTACCGGGAAATTTATGGGCAAATGCATTGCCTTTATACATCCACTTCATAACGTGGTATTTGGATTTATGTTCTTCATAGGTTCCGGCATCACAAATATTTTCACCCAGTTTTCTGGAAAGCTTGATAAGCGTATTGATGTCTTTTGTGCTCATAAATTTCTCAACAAATGAACTGGGTATAAAAAGGTTTTATACACATTGACCCCACTCATCCCAGCCTTACCCTTTCAGGGCACGAAGGCTTTGGACTAATATTACGTCACCTCCAAGGGAGAAGGAACTTTTTGCTTCCTGACCTTTTCATGGATGCTAATTTCTCCGCCTTCTACCCCTTAGCTGTTTTTATAGCCCAACAGGATTAGTTTAAACGAAATAAAGAGACATTTTGATGAAATATTTTATGCAATAATCATGTCTTAAAGGTAGCTATTTAAACAATTCTGGAATTTCAATGCACGCCCACGACTTTTTTCTTATCCTGTTAATCATCCTTCTGACGGCACGCGTCTTCGCAGAGTTGATCGTTAGATGTAAAGGCCCCTCTGTCATAGGGGAGTTACTGGCAGGAGTGGTTCTGGGGCCAAGCCTGCTGGGCTGGATCGAACCCATAGAGGCTATCCAGCTCATGGCTGAGATCGGCATCATCCTGCTTTTATTCGAAGTGGGTCTGGGAAGCGATCTTCAACAATTGGCGCGGTCAGGCCGCAAGTCTTTAGTAGTAGCTTTGGCAGGTTTTGCTGTACCGCTATTACTTGGATTCAGCGTAGGATATTGGATATTCAATCTCGAATTACTGGTATCGCTGTTTATCGGAGGAACACTCACAGCGACCAGTATTGGAATCACCGCTCGTGTGCTCACAGACCTCAGACGCCATCATTCCCAGGAGGGCCAGATAATATTGGGTGCCGCAATTCTGGATGATGTGATGGGTGTCGTTCTGCTGGCATTACTATACGAGTTTTCCATTGGGGGAGGAGTGACCCTGGGCAATATAGGCAAAGTCATATCCTTCGTGGCCGTCTTCTTTGTCCTGGCTCCCATGGCAGCCAAGTTAATGTCCTCTGTCATCAAACATGTCAACACGACAACCGAAATTCCCGGACTGATTCCCACAACAATCGTTTCTCTGGTCCTGCTCTTCGCCTGGCTGGCTCATTTTATGGGGGCACCTGAACTGCTCGGAGGTTTCGCAGCAGGACTGGCTTTATCCAGACGTTTCTTTTTGCCTTTTGGTGCCGCACTGCATGCAGACCCTTCTTTCGCCGAACGTATCGAAGTAGAAATGAAATCCATCATCCACCTGTTCACGCCAATTTTCTTTGTCATGGTGGGAATATCATTAAACCTGCGTGAGATCGATTGGAGCTCTCCTTTCATTTGGGTCTTTTCCATGGTGCTTTTGATCGTGGCAATAATCGGCAAACTGACAGGCCCCTTGTTCATCAGGGAATCGTGGCCGGTCCGCTGGATCATTGGCACCGCCATGGTTCCTCGCGGCGAGGTGGGACTCATCTTCGCCGAACTGGGAAGAGAAAGTGGAATCTTCAATAATGAGATTTATGCAGGCATGGTTATCGTCATAGCATTCACAACTGTATTGTCACCCCTGGCGATGCAGCAGATGTACCATTCCTTCAGCCACCATATGAAAAAAACAGCCTGATTTGAAAAGAAAAAAAATCCCCCTCACCTAAACCCTTCCCCTTCGGGGCACGAAAATTTGGAAAAACATCACGCCTACTTCCAAGGAGAGGAATTATTATAAATTGCCATCGGCGACTCGCTGGCTAAACAGATTTAACAGTCAGCTTGGGATGCAACTGCTGGCGCAGTTGGGTTTGGATGTATTGCAGGGTACCGCTGGTCGAGGTGGGGCAACTGCCGCAAGCGCCTTGATAGTGGATGCTGACTTCGTCGCCTTCTATGCCCTTAAGTTCGACACCGCCGCCATCCTGAGCAAGATTGGTGCGGATTGAACGGTTGAGTACCATTTCTATCCCTTGCAGTTTCTTTTCGTTATCGAGGTTAGAGAAATTAACGACATCAACATCACTCAATTGCACTTTGCCTTCGGCCTGATAAACGGTCACTGTGTCATCAATGGTTTTCCAGACTCTGTCTTTGAGTGGGACCCAGCTTGTCTTATCGTCTTTCGTCACGGTGACAAAGTTATCCATGACAAACACGCTTAAAATACCGGGTCGCTCGAACAGAGCGGCAGCCATTTTATCGCCCTCAGCTTCTTTCTTACTGGCAAAAGAAGCATTGCCGTCATCAAGAATCACTCCATTAATAACGAACTGCAAGGCGTTGGGATTCGGAGTTTCTTTCGTGCGCACCACTTTCAAGGCTTTTTTGAGATTGGGTTTTGCTTTTGCCTTGGGCTTGGGTTTGTTTGCCGTTGCGTTTTTTTCTTTCAATTTTTCCTGGATGGCCAGGATCTCGCTGATCTTCACAAGAATAGGACTTTTAAAGTTTAATAGATGGAGACCATATTAATATATTCAAACGTGGGAGCCAAATATTATCTGGGTTACTCAGCGCTGGAAGGAACTTCGGACATCTGGCCCGCTATCACCCTGCGTCCTCTAAGAGACTCCATGGCCTCGTAGGCAACAAAAACCGCGAGCCCAATAAGCACCACTGCCGTCGATCCGAGAAAGATATTGGGGGTCGGTGCCGTGAAGAACTGGTAGGCCTGCCATGCTAATGCAGCGATTGTCGTCACCACCATGAACACGGCAGGGTAAAGAACATATTGCGTTGGACGCTTGACGGCCATCAACCAGGTAGCCACCACGAACAGGGCCACCGCAGCAATGAGCTGATTGGTCGCGCCAAAAATGGGCCAGATTTTCTGCCAGCCATCGGTCGCCCCAATCAGGTAGGCGGCAAAAACCACGGTAACTGTCACAGCATACTTGTTACGAAATACGGGAATTTGATTCCCCAAAGCCTCCTGAACCAGAAACCGAGTGATGCGCACCGCCGTATCAAGAGTGGTCAGTACAAAAGTATTCAACGCCAGCACAGCGATCATCGAGGCAAAAGTAAAACCCAAAACTGGCAACATCTGTTGCACCACGTTACCGTATCCATTACCGAATGCCATGATCCATCCTCCGGATTGCAGAGTCTCGCGGAATCCCAACCGGGCCATGTCGACCCCTCCTCCTTCGGGAGCAACCCAATAAAGCCCACCGCCCACCATGAGAACAGTGACGACGGCGACCACACCTTCGGTGAGCATACCACCGTAGGCTATGGCCTTACCCTGGGTTTCATCCGCTAATTGTTTTGAAGTAGTCCCTCCTGCAACAAGGGAGTGGAAACCGGATATAGCACCACAAGCCACCAACACAAACAACATCGGCCAGACAGGTCCCTGTACTTCAGACATCGTGCCCCGCCAGGCTGGCGTGTTCAGTCCAGGTGCCACCCACAGCAACGCAATAATACCCAGCGACATGGAACCGAACAGAATAAATGTAGAAAGGTAGTCGCGCGGTTGCAAAAGTTTTTGTACCGGTAAAATCGAGGCCACCCCTGCGTAAATCATCAATACAACGAACCAGACCATAAGTGGGGAAAGTCCAAGCACCCCTTCATCCGGCAAGGGTATTGGCATTTTGAATCCGATAAAAATATTTACGATGACTGCCAGAACCGCAACGGCGGAGGCTATCTTTAGACTGAAATTCTTTTTGTAAATGCACCAACCGAGGATCATTGAAACAGGAATGATCGCGAAAGTGGGGAACACCATTTCCGGTTGTGCGATGAGTGTTTTCGCCGCGACAACACCAAACACGGCAATCACCAATAACATGGCAAGGATGAGAAAAATAGCGAACACAGCTTTGGCGCGATAGCCCATTGTGGTCTCTGCAATATCGGCGATTGAACTGCCACGATTGCGCACCGAGACCATCAGAGTCAGGTAATCGTGAACCGCGCCTATGAAGACACTGCCCAAGACGATCCAAACTAATGTAATCGCCCAGCCAAAATGGTGCATGGCAATGATAGGGCCTATGACCGGACCAGCACCGGCAATGGACGCAAAATTATGTCCGAATAACACCAGCGGTTTGCTGGGCACATAATCTACGCCATCATTTTGTTTTATAGCAGGAGTCTCGCGGGAGGCTTCAGGGCGAATCAACTCCCTATCCAGCCGTTGGGCATAAGCCCGGTAGCCCACGAAATAAAAAAACAGGCAGGCTGAAACCAATATGCCAATGGTCAACATGGCGACACCTTAAAAAGGTTATACAGTTGGCATCTATTATATCAAAGATGGTGACGAAAGGGAGGGACTAGAACAACGACTCGCGCTGAATGGTTTGTTCCCGGTCCGGACCTGTGGAGATCATCATGAACGGAGTTTCAACAAGCTCACTCAGTCGAGAGATATAATCTTTGGCATTTTTGGGTAGCTTGTCATAGTCCTGTACCCCAACTGTGCTTTCCGACCAACCGTCAAACTCGACATAAACCGGTTCGCAATTTGCCTGAATTACAGGGTCCGCCGGCATATCGGGAAACACCTTTCCTTTATAT
>JAJDBI010000151.1 GCA_029261435.1 Nitrospinaceae bacterium | reverse complement strand
GCTTCAACCATTATAACCCTATTTGGCAAGCCATTTTTCTTCGCAAATTGACGGTTCTGGCTTGCGTTCCGAGCCAAGCTGAGATAGTTTCTCTATTTTACCCATTACAAAAATTAAGATATACAATTATTAGAGTGCCTTTAAATAAAAGCACCTTTGACCGTTTCAGGAAGGATTCAATGGCTGACTTTACACGCGAAGAAATTGAAGAGAAGTTAGAAGAGTATGTCGAACTACTTGCGGCCCGGGAAGAAGAGGAAGACGAATTTATAGATGAACCCGATGAGGAAAGCCAGGCAGCTATCAGCGAAGCAGCTGACGCCGAAGAAGAGGATAACCTAAACGACAAAGATGGATCGGTTGAAGAAGTCGCTGAAGAAGCCATTGTAGCAGTCGTTGAGGATGAAGAGCCCGGCCTAGAAAGTATATTTGATGGAAAAGACCTATCCGAACTAGATCTGTCAGGACTTAACTTTCACGGTATCAGCCTGCAGAAAACCAATTTAAAGAGTACCAACCTCTCCAATTGCATTCTCGCAGAATCAAACCTGGACGAAGCCGATCTGGATCAGGCCAATCTCAGTGATGCAGACATGGAAAATATAAGTTGCCTGGAAGGGGTGATGACCCGAGCCAATATGGAGGCTACGAACCTTCAGGGGGCAAAACTCCTGGGAACCGATTTCAGTGAATCCAATCTGGAAAGGGCCAATTTTAGAAGGTCCAAATCCATGGACAGCAAACTGGTCAAATGTAATCTTAGCGATACTGATTTCAGCAGTTCCGATTTCTCACGTGCAAACTTGACCGACGCCAAAATCACCGATAGCGACTTGAGCCGAGCCCGGTTTAATAATGCTATTTTTGAGAGGACCGATTTCACCGAGTCCCGGTTGAGCATGGGAGTCTTTTTTGAGGCTGACTTTAAAAAAGCGGACCTCAACCGTGCCTTGATAAAAGGAGCTAAACTTGCGGGAGGAAACTTCACCGATGCACATCTCGCTCGCGCAGATATTACCGGAGCTGACCTCACCGATGCCCGGTTTCATAACGCAGATTTGAGCCGCGCTAAATTAAATGGTGCCATACTAAGGAGAACAGACCTTAAGGACTCCAACTTGTCCGAAGCAGATTTAAATATCGCAGACCTGACCGGTGCTAACTTGGTTGGAGCTAAACTAGCTGGGGCAAATTTAGATCGTATCAAACTAAATCAGGCAAAGTTAAATGGCGCACAATTAAGTGGTGCTCGAATGACCAAGGCCAAGTTAACTCAGGTTGATTTGACCGGGGCAGATTTGAGTGGGGCTAACCTGACCGGAGCTGAACTAAACGAAGCCATACTCGAAGGGGCTGATCTCAGTAGAGCCAATCTGACAGAAGCCATCTTAGTAACCGCCAACTTGAAAAATTCTTTCCTGATTGGAGCCAATCTTCAAAAAGCTAATCTAGAAGGAGCAAACCTGGAAGGCGCAGACCTGGCAGGAACAAAACTCAGGAAAGCCACTTTGCAGAACGCCAACATGAAACAAGTAGATCTACGGCGGTCTGATTTGGAACATGCTGATTTCACCAAAGCAAAGCTGAACTCTGCAAATTTCACGGGTGCTAAGATGAGTGAAAGCCTGTTCGAAGGTGCAGACCTGACAGAAGCTATAATGGACTCTGCCGACACCACAGATACTCAATTTGAGGGAGCCATCGGGTTTAAGGCCTAGTGCCCCCTTGCACCTGTGTAGCTCAGAAGGAGCAATCCTGTTCCCCATATCCTACTATTTAAATGATTCTGACTTCAGTCAAAATTTTATATGAATTTTGGCTTTGACTCCTGACCTCAAATCGTTTACCTCTAGAACATGAATTCTATTAACAGTTGCAATGTAAATCAAACCATGAGAGCCATACTCAAATCCACCCTGCTGGCCAGTTTATTTCTTTTACTATCTGTCAACTTTGTTCACGCAAATGCTTTAGAAAGTGCCCTGATTGAGGGAGTGAAGTTTCTCGATGATGTCCCAGAAGTGGAATGGTATCGGGTAGATGGAAGCACCTTGATCATAGGGTGGAAAGGGATTCCTCAGTTTTTCCCTCACACAAACCGAAAAGCAGCAATACGAGGCACTATTACAACAGGTAAGAAAGTCCAGGTCTGGGCCGTCCGACATAATCAAAAAAAATGGGCCGTAGGCAATGGAGACCCCTTTATCTGCTCTGTTTCAGCAAAAAATGGGCGGGTGAAAACCGATACATGCCCTTATAGATAAAATTTTCTTTTCCGCCTCTCAGTTGTCCCTGTAATTTTTCAATTATTTTATTATTCTTCTCTGATTTTTTAAGACTTCCAGAATTATTTTGCATCTAAGAGAAGTATCAATAACTAAGGGGGCTCAAATAAAATGAAAATCCGCTCTATTCACAATAATGGCTATTCCAGAATCAGGGCTCGCCCCTTGACCCTTAAAGAAGTGCTCCGGCTAAGAGATGGAATGGTTACCTCAAGAAACCAGCCCTACCAGATACAAAAAACCGCCAGCAATGAAAACATTCTACTGGCCTTAAACTAAAGCTATATTCCAGTGCATACAGCAAACCCAATACCCACAATCAAGTCATAGGTTAGAAAATCCCCACACATGGAAAAACTTGAAGCTGTGCAGAAGGTATTACGATTCAGCCATCCCACAAGAGAATGGTGCGAAGGTGATCATGGTGTCTATTTTGATGATTTTGACGAACAAAACGTCGATGACTATAACCCCGGAGGATATGGGGACATCGCGGATGAGATCATAGAGCGTGGAATCGCAGAAGACCTTCTTGATGAAGATGAAATTGAATAACCCCTTAACAGATAAGTAGTTACTCTCCCCACTCATACCTCCCTTACCTCAGGTTCAATGCAATAAATATCTCAAAACTCTATAAAAAAGCTTTATTTACGCCCAACCAGCAACTTTACACGATCGTAACAGTAGAAGTTAAAATAACGGATGATCTTTAATTCATATTCGATTACAATTATTAATATGAATTCATCTTTTCAAAGCAAAAAAGCCTTGGTCATTGATAATTCGTCAATAATCACCAAGATCATTAAAAATTTCCTGACCAAGACCGGTTTCGAAAAAGGCAATATTTTTGTCGCCCATGACAAAAATCAAGCCATGATGATGTTCGAACTGGAGAAGTTTGACCTAGTCACTTCGGGAATACACCTTAAAGACGCCAACGGAATTGACATGCTCCATGAAATCCGTGAAAAAAACACAACTGAGGAAGATAAAATTCCCTTTTTGATTATCAGCTCCGAGGCCCAGGAAACCTATCAGGAGAAACTGGACACACACAAAGCTACTCAATATTTAAGAAAGCCTTTCAATCAGGACCAGTTTGAACAAACGATTTGCAACGTCTTAAACGGTACCAATAAGTCAGAACCTGTAGAAGCCATACCATCAGATTCGACCTCAACTCAGGACTCCAATTGGGAAGAATCTCCTGTTGAAATTCCAGCACCAATCATTGAAGCATTTTCCATCAGCACGGTTGAAGCCCTGGAACAATATATGACCGAAGCAATCCCAGAGGTCTCTAAAGGTTCTGTTGAATTAAAAGGGTATTTCAGTGCCTGGGTAGATCTTATAGAGTCTGACAACCGAATACAGATAACTATGGTTGTTAACTTTCCCAAAAAGGCGGCTTGTAGCATTTATGAAGAAATATTTGGGGAAGTTGATATAGAGCAGGTGAGCGGCGTGGTTCAAGAATTGGTGAACATTATTGGCGGCATCGTCAAACCAAAAATCTCACCATATTCCAAGGAAATAGCGAAGTTAGTTCCTCAGTCAGAAGATCCACTGGGAGGAATTGACATGATTTGGGACCTTGGACTTCCAGAATCAAAAATGGGCGATGACCATTCTCAAGATATAAAACTCAATGGAGTTCCAAAATTCCACGTCCCGTTTAAAATCAAGGACGATGTCTTTCATCTTGTAGTGCTGATTCAAAATTTTTAAAACCTGATTCTGGAAATTATAAGGCTCTTCCAGCTTCGTTCCATCCACACGTTCTTCACCACCCCACTCGAAAAACCACCGAAACCTCTAAGCAGCAAAAACTATCGATCAAAGTTCGTTGTATCAATATGTTACACAGTAGCTCTCTTAAAAGTATCTGGATTTTCTGTAAGGGTTTTTCATAAATAGCGACAAATATTTCTATATATAAAGGATTTTATATAGAATAGCCTAGATAAGAACAAAGTCAGCATAGCAGGGTCTCCAAAGCTGCGGCTAGGATTGCTCTCTGCGCTTAGAAATTTTCAGGAGATTGATAGTGAATACCCGTTCCAAAATTCTTCAGGACGTTCAGAACTATTACGGAAAAATACTTAAAACCAAAAATGACCTTCAGACCAGTGCTTGTTGTGCAGCAGATACCATGCCTGCATATCTTCGCCCTTATTTGAAAAATATACATGAGGAAGTACAATCCAGGTTTTATGGTTGCGCTTCTACGTTCCCCACAAGCCTTTATGGAAAAACCGTGGTAGACCTTGGTTGCGGCTCCGGGCGCGATTGCTACCTACTGGCTCAGGTGGTTGGTCCTGATGGAATGGTAATCGGCATTGATATGACCGATGAACAATTAGCGGTTGCGAGAAAACATATCGATTTTCATACGAATAATTTCAACCTGGAAAAACCTAACGTTGACTTTCGCAAAGGGTGGATTGAAGACCTTACTTCAGCAAATCTGGAAGACAATTCTGTAGATGTGATCATCTCTAACTGCGTCATCAACCTGTCTCCCGACAAGGAAAGTGTATTCCGTGAAATTTTCAGAGTCCTCAAGCCCGGTGGTGAGCTGTATCTCTCAGATGTTTTTACCGGACGACGAGTGCCGGAACCACTGACTACCGACCCCATTCTACTCGGTGAATGCCTTGGCGGCGCCCTTTATATAGAAGACTTCAGACGAATGATGAGAAACGTAGGGGCGCTCGATTACCGGGTTGTTTCTAAGAATCAGCTCACTCTCAACAACGAAGACATCCAGCGTAAGGCAGGCATGATCGATTTTTATTCCATGACCGTGAGGAGCTTCAAATGTGAGTTCGAAGACATTTGTGAAAACTTTGGTCACGTCGCTTATTATAAGGGTAGCATTCCTGAATTCCCGCACGGATTCACCCTTGACGACCACCATTATTTCCAGACTGGAATTCCCGTACCTGTTTGCGGCAACACCAGCAAGATGTTGAACGAAACCCGGTTTGTCGAACACTTCAATATTACCGGAGATTTCTCAACCCACTACGGCCCTTTTGACTGCAGCACACCTCAAGCTCAAGAAGGTATCTCTGCAAGTAGTGATGGAGCCTGTTGCTAACCACTAGGCGTGGAGCCAACTGCAATATATTCAGATGGCTATCAATCGCTTATCTCGACTGAATGATTCATTAGCCAGAGGATGGAGGTAGATGGCAAGTCAAACCATCGATATCCTATGCAGTCAGTGTGGGGCATTTATGCTTCGATACCAGAAAAAAGGGTCGGGGCAATTAATAAAGCTATATCTCGACCGAGTTGTCGAACCCGATTCTCTTTTGCGATTAAAAACTGTTTCCAATAAATCCGACCTCCCCGCATTGACTTGCACAGATTGTGGCAACAGAATTGGACTGCCTCATGAAGGGGGGACTTATCGCATGATAAAAGGTTCGTTCAGGAGAAAGGGTGTGAAGTAAAGTCCCGATAATAAAGGCCTTAAAAGCCTGCTAACGCTCAATCTACATCAGGCATCCAGGGTCATGTTATCTTTAGGGATGCTAATACACGCAAGGCAGGAGCCTGCTTCGGGTTCAGACCCTGGTTCTCCCACCAATTCCACCGTTCCGTTCTTAATCGCAGTGAGACAGGTTCCACAATTTCCCGCACGGCAACCTGAATCAATGGGGATCTGATTCGCCTCCGCGAATTCCAGCAGAGACGCTGCTTTTGAATCCCACACCAGGGTTTTTCTCGACTTTTCAAACTGGATATTGATTTTAGCAACGCTTTCTTTGGCGACATCCGCTTTACAGCCTTTAACCGTGGCGGGACCAAAAGCCTCAAAATGAATATTTTTTTTTGGAACTCCCCATTCGGCTAAATCTTTTCTCAGATCTTTGACCATTGGAGGTGGAGCACAAATATAAAAATCAAAGTTATTAGAAGGAAGAAATGTCTTCATATTTTCTACAGTAACCCGACCCTGAACATGATAATCCTCGTTCAATACATCGGTTTCTGCTGGCGAACTATAAAAAACATTCAAGTTAACATTCTCATTCTCCCGAGCCACCACTTCCAGATGCTTTTTCATAATATGTTCTTTTTTATTTCTTACTCCCAGGAAAAACCAGACTTCTCTCTTGGAACCTATTTCAGTGATGGCGTTGAGCATGCTGAGAACTGGGGTGATCCCCACCCCTCCCGCTAAAAATACAACCGGAGTTTTCTTCGTCATGCTCAAGCAAAAATGTCCACTAGGAGCTTTAACATCGACGATGTCATTTTCGTTTAGGGAATCATGAAAATAATTGGAGATCAACCCAGGAGGGGCAGAAGGGTCATCTCTTGGTGCCAAGACTCTTTTGATAGATACCCGGTAGCAATCTGGATGGTAAGGGCTATCCGAAAGAGAATAACAACGAATGACTGGCTGAGGCTGGTTTGGCAAATGAACCTGAAAAGTCAGGAACTGTCCCGGCAAAAATCCCGGCAATTCCTTGCCATCATGCGGAGCAAGATAAAAGGAAGTGATATCATCCGTTTCTTTGACTTTGGAGACCACCTGAAACTTTCTAAAACCGTTCCAAGACAGTCTTAACTGTTTACTTTCGAGCTCACGACGATCCATGATGCTTTTAATTTCTGTCTTTAACAATTCCGCTTCCAGGTCTGCTTTTTCCTGACTAATCGCAAGAATTCTCGAGTTATTGGCTAAAAGCACCAACACATAGGCCACCAGCCCCAATAAAAACACCAACCCTACAAAACTGAAAATTATATTTAGCAAAGTCCCCCCTTAAAGATAAAAATCACCGCTATGAATATTTAGTGTGTGGTTGAAACTGGTTCCACCCTTGCGGTAAGCATATCTTTTTTAAAACTCGGTTTAAAATGATACAAATGACATTTCTGGCAGTCCATGTTAATTTGAGATTCCGAGTGGCACTGCATACAAGTCTTCTTCCTGATAGACTCAAAATTACTCATCCAGTTGGCAGGATCATATTCCTTATAAGAAGCCATGAAATCCACTTCCCTGTTAAGAATGTGGCAGTTTTCACAAGAGCGTTTGGTTCCCAATATTTCAACATGGCTATCGTGCTTGTAACTCACATACGGGCGGGCATCATCACTTGCATAGTGCCATTCGGCAACCAAACGGGGACCTCCGTCTTTAATCTCAGTTATTGAATGACATTTGATGCACCCCCCTACCCCTTCCTTAACAGAAAGAAGCTGTTCGCGCATAGCAATCGCCCTTGTAGCCTTACCTTCTTCCTCTTGGTTGGTAGACACAGCCAAAGCAAACTCGACCCAACTTTTAGCGACAGGATCGGCATGCCCTGATGGTCTGTATCTGATTTCCAGCATATCAGCATACCAGCCACCAAACCTGGCCTCTACAGGAGGTTCGTATTCCAGGTTCAGGCCCCAAGAGCAAGCCGCACGTTTGAGCACCTCTGGGTTTAAACCTGCCAACAGGTTTCCTGACATTGAGGTTTCCGTTTGTCCATCGATCAACTCAACAAATGGAGCGCTACTTTCTTCAGCCATAGCAAAAATCAAATCCTGAAGAGGCTGGTCATAGGCTTCCGGATCATCTTCAGGAATATTTAAAAGAAAAGCGCTTACCAAAGCGGGCTGCTCTGTGGAAATACTGAGAAACTCCTCTTCCGTTTGAGCATGACTATTTGGAAAGTTACAGGTTTGCACCAGAGACTCACGATTAATCCGGTCCTGAACCAATTCCGGCAACCTGAGAAGAACAAGCTCCTTTTTCTTAATCTGAGAATCATGACACTTGGCACAAACCATTTCATAATTATTAGGCCGAATCTCCCGGTCTGATAACGTTATCATATGACAACCTGCACAAGACTTGGGTGCCTGGTCAGAAAACTTTGGAGAGTCAAAATGTTTTTTCAAGTGAGAGCTGTGGTCAAACTTGATCGAAGCACGCTTGAAATAGGGGTATTTTTCAGAAAATTCAGGGTGGCCTCGCTCAAAGCTTTCAAACTTACTTTTATGGCACGAGTTGCATTGTTCCGGGCTCAAGGATCTCGTAGTCATCGCTGGACCGCTATGCTCCATGTGGCACATGACACATTGCGTATCTGGAACCTGCCTTTCGGGAGACATACTGGCATTGTGTGCCTTAAAGCTGGGTCCACCAAAACTATGACAGTTCAAACACTGCGTCGAAAAATCCGAATTGTTGAAAACCG